>DAHWHV010000274.1 GCA_027335545.1 Clostridia bacterium | reverse complement strand
TTTTTCCTCTGCGCGAGTGGCCGCCCGACGCGGGGGCGGGGGGCATGCATCCCCCTACTCGGTTCGCACCTGAGGTTCGCCATGGGGGGGGACCCATCGCCTTGGCGCCGGAGGGCCGGCCCCGCGGTGGTCGCGTGGTGGCCGCGTGGTGGTTCGTCGTCCCGCGACGGCCGCCAGACCCCGCGGGATCAGGTTCGCCGCGCGCCCGGCCTCTGCCGCCAGGGGGGCCCACGTGCCGCCGAGGTGCGGCCGCAGCCGCCACGGGAACAGCGACCGGTCACGCGGGGTCTTCCGTCCAACGCACAGGGCCGCGGCCGCGCGCGCCGATCCGCCGAGGCCGCCCGCGAAGCGCGCGACCAGCCCTCGGCCGTCCTCCGGCGAGGGGCCTTGCGGGTGACCCCTCCATGGTGTCCGGCGGCCGCCGGCCGAACCGGGAGAGGCGTCGCAGCGCGCGCGCGGCCGGCGTGACCCGGGTGTACGCCCCCACGGCGCCGAGCCCTGGGCCCACGGCGTGCCCGGCGGTGGCCCCACCGCGGCTGGACGCGAGCCGTGCCGGCGCTACGACTCCCCGCGGGCGCCCGGTGACGAGCGCGTGCGGCCCTTCCCGCGCCACCCGGGCCATGCGCGGGTCCCCGCCCAGCGGGGAAGGCTCTCCGCGCGCTGACGGCGAACCCCAGCGCGTGGGAGGGGATCGCCCGTGGCCGCGGCACGGCCGGCGCTGGACACGACCCGCGAGTTGGCGTGCACCGCTGGCGCGCTGTATGTGTTCGGGGGCGCGTTGCGCACCCCGATCGGGCGCGCCGCGCTCGCCGTCCTCCGGGGCCTTGCGGCGGGCGATGCCGTCGGCGCGGCGCGCGCCTATGGCCGCGCCTTCCGGCTGCTCGCCGCCGAGGCCCCCGCGGGCGACGCTTGGCGGTCCCACCTCGCCGAGGCCGTGGCGCGCGATGGCAACCCCTTCACCCTGGCCGTGCGCCCCGGCAGTGGCCTGCTGGCCGCCGCGCGCCGGGACCTGGCCATCCTCCAGGATCTGGCCGCGCCCGCGCTGTGGGAGACGGTGCGGCGGGAACTCGCCGCGACGGGGCCTGAGCCCGTGCCCTGGGCCGACCTCGGCGGGCGGGTGCCCTCGCCCATGGCCGCCCGGCTGATCCACGCCGAAGACTGGCCCGCCCTGGCGGAGGAGCTGGCCGCCCACGCCCGCACGGGGGGCGCCGGCCCGTTCGCCCCACACCTGGCGTACCGCTGGCGGCCGGCCGCGGATGGCCGGCCGGCGGGTATCGAACCGGTGCGCCACCCCGACCTGATCCCGCTGGAGGCCCTGATCGGGTACCCGGAGCAGCGGCAGGCCCTGATCGCCAACACGGAGCGCCTCCTGGCCGGCAGGCCGGCGCAGGACGTGCTGCTCTACGGCGACCGCGGCACCGGCAAGTCCTCCTCGGTCAAGGGCCTGTTGCCGCGCTACGCCAGCCAGGGCCTGCGCCTCATCGCGCTCGGCCGGCGCAGCCTCGCCGACCTGCCGCAGCTCGCCGAGCGGCTGGCCGGGGCGCCGCAACGCTTCGTCGTCTTCGTCGACGATCTGTCGTTCGAGGAGCACGAAACCGGGTACAAGGACGCCAAGGTCGCGCTGCAGGGCGGCGTGGGGGCCCGGCCCGCCAACGTGGTGGTGTACGCGACCAGCAACCGCCGGCACCTGGTGCGCGAACGCCTGTCCGAACGCCCGCTGCCGGGGCGGGACGACGACCCGCGTGCGGGCGACGCCGTCGAGGAGAAGCTATCCCTGGCGGACCGCTTCGGCCTGACCCTGGTCTTCGCCCAGCCGGACCAGGAGCTGTACCTGCGGATCGTGGAGGGGCTGGCCGCACAGCGCGCCATCGAGTTGCCGCCGGCCGAGCTGCGCGCGCGCGCGCTGCGTTGGGCCATGTGGTATAACGGGCGATCGGGGCGGACCGCGCGCCAGTTCGTCGACACCCTGGTCGGGGACGGGTGCGCGGTGGCCGGGGAGCAGGGGTGGGCAGCCGGGCCGCCCGGGTGGTGAAGGGCGCGCGGACGGGCGGCCGGCGACCCGGCCGCGCCCTCAGCGCGCCCCTGCGATTCGTGGTGCGGCGAGCGTGCCCCCGCATCCCGTGGCCGTGGGTCTGGGGAGACGGGGTGGACGCGCGAGGCCTTGCGCGTCCCTCCTTTCTGCTGGGCGGAGGGGGGAGGGGCGCGCGGCTCCCCTCGCGGGTGGGCGCCATCGGCAACAGGCGCATGTTCGGTGGCGTTTGGGGCAGGCCGGGTGGGACGGGGGCGCGGGCTACGGGCGGCGCACGGGCATCCGACCGCCGTGCGCGGCGGCAGCGCGCGGCACGGGTTGCGGGCGACTCCCCGCGCTGGCCGATCGGGGCTGCCGGCAGGGGGGCGCGGGCGGTGGGG
>DAHWHV010000640.1 GCA_027335545.1 Clostridia bacterium | reverse complement strand
CGCGGCCGCCCCCCTCGCCCCCGCCGGCCCCGGCCGCCTCCGGTGCGACGACCACGGGCTCCACCACGCTCGTCGCCGGAACCAGGCCGATCTCCTCATGAAACCGGTGCATGGCGCCCTCCGGGTCGTCGCGCGCATCGTCCGCTTCGGCGCCCAGGGGCTCCAGGCGGGCCGCCCCCGGCACATCCGCCTCTGCACCCGCGGGCGCCAGCGGCTCGGCCTCCAGCACGGCCAGTGCCGTCCCCTGGGTGTCCCCGCCGTCCCCGGCGGCCGCCGCGACCTCCCGCAGCTCCTCGCCGCGGGCCTCCGCCGGCAGGGGGAAGGCGTCCAACTCGTCCTCGCCCTCACACCCCGCGGCGACAGACGCCGGCGTCCACGCAGGCACCGCGCCCATCGCTTCGCCTCCGCGGCCCACGCCACCCACCCCGTTCACCCGCGTCGCCGCTGGAGCGGACACCCACGCCTGCGGCCACCAGGGCAGAACCGCCGGCGGCCGGAGGCGTGGGTGCGCGCCGCCGCGCCGTCGCTCCACGCGTCCAGAAGTGTACCGGATCCGGGGGGTGTACTGGGAGGGCGGCGACCCCGCGCAGCGCCCCGGCCCGGGGCGGCGCGGCGGCCGGCCCTGGCCCTCCGTCGCCCGACGGGCCCTCACGCGTGCCCCGACACTACGTCCTACTGGAGGTAGTGGGCCAGGGTCGGCTGCAGGAGGCGCCCCCCGACGGCCAGCGCGCTCTGGTAGCCGACCTGCAATTCCTGGAGCTGGACGACGGCCTGGGCCATGTTCGTGTCCAGGGTACCCGCCTCCAGCGTCTGCAGGGACTGGTTGAGATCGGTGAGCATGCCCTGGGCCTGTTGGGCCTGCTGCAGGCTCGCCCCCACCTGGCCGTTGGCGTTGCTGAGGTTGCCGATCGCGGCGTCCAGGGCCGCGAGGTCCCCGGAGGTCACGTTGCCGACGGTGCTCGGGGACTTCAGGTCCTGCAGGATCTGGGTGATCGCCCCGAAGAGCGGCGTGAACACGCCGCCGCCCGTGTTGGCCTGGATGCTGGAGCCGGGGGCGACCTCGCGCATCTGGGCGCCGGTGCCACCCGCGAAGGCCACGCTGTTGCCGCTCTGGGTGAAGGGGGGCGTCGCCGTCTGGTCGCCGTTGAACAGGTAGTGATCGCCGACCTTGGTGTTGCCGATCTGCACCAGGCTGGATTGCAGCGAGGAGATCTGGGAGGCGATGGTCTGGTCCTCGGAGGAGGTCAGGGCAGCCGAGCCCGTGCTGACGGCCAGCGTCCGCACCTGCTGCGCCACCGACACGGCACTCTGCAGCGCCGTGTCGGTGCTCTGCAGCCAGTCCACGGCATTGCTGGCGTTGGCTTGGAACTGCTTGTTCTGCGCCATGGCGCCCTGCCACTGCAGCACGTTCTGCGTGCCGACGGGGTCGTTGCTCGGGACCAGGATGCGCTTGCCGCTCGCCAACTGCTGCTGGACCTGCAACATCTGGGACTGCACCGATTGGAGGTCCGAGGTGAGCACGGACCCCAGCATCTGCTGCGTGACACGCACGGCCTGCACCCCCACCCCCTGCGCCGACGCCGCGACGCCACTTCGGCTGCGCAGCGATCCCGCGGCGCCCGCCCGGGCGCCGACGCCCGGAGCGGCCCGGCACCGCGCCCCGACCGCATCCCCCGCTACTGGACCATCCCGATCAGGGTCCCCAACATGCCGTCGATCGTCGTCACCACGCGCGCGGCCGCCGCGTAGGCGTTCTGAGCCTCGACCATGGTCGTCATCTCGCCGTTGATCGATACGCCGGAGACCTGCTGCTGCTGGTTCTGGATGCTCTGTTGCAGGGTCTGCTGGTTGGCCTGGGCGCCCTGCGCCGCGGAGGTGTCGCTGCCCACCTGGCCGACCAGGGTCGCGTAGGCGCCCCCCGGGGTCGCGCTGCCGCCCGAGAGAAAGGCGGAGTTCTGGAGATTGGCGATGGCCACGGCGTTGCTGCCGTCGCCCGGGCCGGAGGTGGCGCTGGAGGCCGCGCCGATCCCGCCGGGGTTGGCGACGAGGCTGGGATTGACGGCCAGATTGGCGGCGGTGATCGTCCCGCCGCCGCTGGACGTGAAAAACGGTACCGCCGCCGTCGAGGCGCCGGTGGCGTCGTAGCCCTGGGCGTGCTGGGTGTTCACGGCCGTGGCCACGCCAGAGGCCAGGGCGTTGAGCTGCGCCAGGTACCCGGGCACCGTCTGGTCGCGCAGGGCGAGCGTCGCGCCCAGCGAGCCACCGCTGATCGGGGCGGGGATGCCCGCCGGACCCCAACTCAGGGCCAGGAAGTTCTGGTTTGCGGGGTTGGGCGTGGCGTGCAGGGTGAGGGTGCTGGTGCCGGCCACCGCCTGGACCCCGGCGAGCGACACGTCGGCCTGGCCGTTGGCCTGCCAGGAGACGGACACCGGCACCAGGCTCGCGAGCTGGGTGATCAGGCGGCTGCGACCGTCCTCCAGATCGTTCGGGCTCTGCCCCGCGGCCGTGCTCGCCGCGATCTGTCCGTTGAGGGCGGCGATCTGCCCGGTCAGCCCGTTGATCGTCGCGACCGCCTGCCCGACCGAGGTGTTCAGACTCTGGGTCAGGCCCGTCCACTCCCCGGAGAGGGTGTTGAGCCGGCTCGCCAGCGCCTGCCCCGCATCCAGCACCTGGCTACGCGCCGCCGTGCTGGACGCGTCGTTGCCGAGCGCCTGCCACGAGTTCCAGAACGCGCTCAGCGCGCTGTTGATTCCCGTCGAGGAGGGCTCATTGAGCATCGCCTGCACCTGGCCGAGGGTGGTGGTCTGCTGTGAGGCGGCGCCCAACTGGGCGTCGCTGCTCCAGAGCTGCAGGTTCAGGAAGTGGCTGCTGACGCGCTGGATCTGCGCCACGCGGACCCCCATGCCGTACTGGAGGGCGCCGCCCCCCTGCCCGAGGGCGGGGGGGGCATACGGCGGATTGGGGGCCAGGTCCGCCTCCTGGCGCGAGAAGCCCGGCGTGGAGGCGTTCGCCACGTTGTGGGCCGTCACGGAGAGGACGCTCTGCTGCGCCTCCAAGCCGCTCAGGGCGATGTTCAGGCCCGTGAACAGGCTGCCGCCCACCCGCATCCCCTCCCCCGCCGCGCCGCGGCGCCTCGTCTCAACCCGTGGTGTCGATCAGGCGACAGGCGCCCGAAGGGCGCGGCAGGCCGACCTCCGTATAGCCGGAGTCCTGGGGCGCCCCGCCCGCGGTCAGGCAGCGCAGGGCGAATCCCGTGTAGGCGAGGCCCTGGCGGATGAGCAGCGCGTTGGCGAGGTTCGCCCGCCGAGCGCGCAACGCACCCTCCGCCGCCTCGCCCCAAGCCGCCGCCAGGGCCGAGGCCGTCCCGGCGAGCCCGGCGGCGGCGAGGGCCGACTCCAGGCCCGCCGCGGTGACGGCCTCCGTCGTCCCCAGCGCCCGGCAGAGGGCGCCGAGGGCCGCGCCGACCTCCGCGCCCGCCGCCGTCAGTGCGGCGACGCCGCGCTCCTGTGCGGCCGCCAAGCCCAGGATGCCGGCCGCATCCCGGGCCAGCAGGGCCGACCGCAGCTCTGCGGCCAGGCGTTCCAGGCCCCCCTGGGCCTCCACCGCCGAGCGCAGCGCCGCCAGGGCCCGCACCACCGCTGCCCCTAGCGGTGCCGCCGCCCCTGCCGCCTGCACGCCGGGCGCCGGCTCCCGCGCCGCGGCAGCACCGAGCGGGACGGACTGCGCCGCCACCGTCGCGCGCGGCATCTCAGCCGCCCGCCGCCAGGTGGTCGCCGATCACGCGGCTAAGCATCTGACGGGCGACCTGGTGGCTGCTGGGGGCCTTTCCGGAGGCGAGCCGCGCGGAGACCTCCCCCACCCGGTTCAGGCGCACGTCGGGGACGGACCGCAGCGCGGACACCAGGCGGGCGACCGACGCCCCCCGCGACGAGAGGACGACGGAGTCCACGCCCTGGCCGGCCGTGCCCGGCGGGACAGGCCTCTGGCCCGTGGTCCCTGCCGGGCCGCGCACATGGGTGGCGACCACGCTGCCCAGTTCCCGCCCGGAGATCATCACGACACAGGCCTCCTTCCTCAACGGTCCAAAACGGTCCAAGACGGTGCAAAACGGTCCAAAACGGTGCAAGACGGTGCAAAACGGTGCAAGACGGTGCAAAACGGTCCACGCGTCCGGGGCGCTCGCCGGGGGAAGCCACGGAGCCACCGGTCCGGGAGCCCCACCCACTCCGGGGCCGGACCCACTCCGGGGCCGGACCCACCAGGAAGGTTATCGGCGCGGCGCACGCGCATTTTTAGGGGTCAGGCCGCCGCCTGCGGGGTCCCCCTCGCGCCCCAGCCCCAGGGGGAACGGCCCCGCCGGGAGTGGGGCGGGCGGGCTGTGAAAGGCCTCCCCACGGCCGGACGGGCCGTTCCCGCCCCTCCGCGGGCCCGCGCCGCCGGTCGCGGGGGCCTCGGACCGGACCCGCCGGGCGCAGGCGCGGCAGAGCCGGCGCGCCCCCTCCAGGCTCCCGCCGCACAGGACGCAGCGGTCTCCCACCCCGTCGGCCAGAGTGATGCGGCCGGTGCGGACCAGGCGCCGCAGCAGGGGCAGCGGCGTCCCGGTCGTCCGCGCCACCTCCGCCATGGTGGCGGCCCCCCCGGCGTCCAGATGGGCGAGGATGCGCCCCACGGCCGCGTCCTCGGCAGCCAGGCAGTGCGCACAGGGCGTGCCGGGCGGCGTGGTCAGGAGTCGGCCGCAGTTCGGGCAGTTGCGGAGCATCGCGCACCTCCGGTGGCGGGGGCCTCGCGCGCCGCTCGCCGGTCGAGCCCGCTGCCCGGCCGCCCCGCTCAGGACCCCGGGGCGGCGAGTCGCTCCGCCCGGGCCTGGCAAAGAAGGATGCAGCCCCCGGTACACAGGGCGCAGGCGGCGGCGAGCAGGTCCTCTCCCTGAGGTGTATCGTCTGGCCAACGCGCGATTTTGACGGCGGGGTAGCGGCGTCCCAGGCGGGCCAGCACGGCCGCCGTCCCA
>DAHWHV010000630.1 GCA_027335545.1 Clostridia bacterium | reverse complement strand
GACCGCCGCGACCTCCACCGACGGCAAGACGTGGGGGCACCAGACGGCAGCGTCCACCAACCCGATCGCCCTCGGTCCGAAGTACCTGATCGGCATCGCCACGACGGCGCACGACGCGACCCAGAACGGCTACACCTCGGTGACCAACCTCAAGGGGTTCACGCCCCTGCCCTCCACGGTGGATGCCGTCGGCACCAACGACACGGCGCCGCTCTGACGCCCCCGGGCCCCGCCCCCGGCGCGAGGACCACGCACTCATTCATCCAAGAAGCGGTCAAGCGGTGCCCCGACTCTCGCGCGCGGGCGGGCGGATCAGGGGGGCGGGGCCGGGGGAACCCCCCCAGCCCCGCCCCCAACTCCCCCTCATTCGCCGGCCGAGCCGCTGGCCACGCCGGTGGTCCGAGCCCACCAAGCCGCCGTCGGCACCTGCACGACGATCGTCACCACCACCGCTACGAAGACGACACCCGCCATGACGGGGGCGCCTGGCACCCCCTGCTGCAGCAGCGTTCCGACCAGCGCCGCCGGCACGACCCCCGTCTCCCGGACCCAAGAGACAAAGAGCGCCTCCCCCCGGGTCCAGCGCGCCAACCGGTCGATCCCCAGACAGGTCCCGACGGCCAGGGGCCTGGCGACCAGCATCAGGGCGGCGACCACGGCCAGGGCGGGCAGCGCCAGGCGTACAACGATGCCCAGGCGCACGACCTCCCCGAGCACCAGGAAGATGAGCATGCGCACCAACAGGCCCACCTGTCCGAGGTAGGCGTCGTGCAGCCGGCGGTGGGCCGGCGGCGGCGCCAGGCCCAGGACGTGCCGGTTGGCCGTGACCACCCCGGCGACGAAGACCGCCATGTAGCCGGACGCCCCGAGGATCGTGGCCAGCGTATACGCCCCCAGGACGATGCACAGCGAGAGGATGGCCCCCTGCTCGCGCGTGTCGAAGAGGGCCACCCCGCGATGGCCGGGCAGCAGCCACGCCGCCACGCCGCCGACGAGCAGCCCCGCGCCGATCCCCCCGCCCACGCTCCGCAGCAGCAGCAGGCCGCTGCGCAGCAGGGGCGTCTGCCCGTGGACCACCAGCGACAGCAGGGCGAAGAGGACGACGGCGGACACCGCGTCGTTGCAGCCGGACTCCCCCTCGGCCAGGCGCGCCACCCTGGGGCGGATGCGCAGGACGCGAAACAGGGGGACGATGCTGGCCGGGTCGGTCGCGGCCAGCAGGGCGCCGAGGAGGCCGGCCTGCGCCCAGGGCATCCCCAGGATCAGGTGGGCCGAGGCGGCCACCACGACCACGGTCAGGAGGACCCCCAGCGACGCCAACAGGATCAGGCCGAGCCAGATCTCCCGGAGCACCTCCAGGCTCAGGCGGCGCCCACCCTCGTAAAGCATGAAGACCGCCCCGAAGACCAGGACGAAGCGGACCAGTCCGCCGTTGGCCCCCAGGCGGACGATCCCGCCCACCGGCCCCAGGAGGACCCCGGCCAGCAAGAAGAGCACGATGTCGGGGATGCGGAGCCACCGGGCCAGGCGCTCGGCGACCAGTCCCGCCAGCACAAGGGCCAGGAGGTCCACGAAGAGCGCCGTCTCGACGGGCACCGCCCGACCTCCTCGACCGCCAGCGGGTGGGGAACCTGAGCATACAGCGTCCCCACACGGCGCCGTCGGCGGTTGGCGCCGCGCGCCGTGCGTCCGCGGCCCGCGTGCATCCTGAGGGTATTCGCGGCCCCGGGGAACGATCCGGTGTGTCTGGCCCTGCGGAGCGGGGCTGTGCGGAGCGGGGTGGGCCGCGGGGCGCGGGGCGCACCCGGATGGAGCGAGGGACGACCGGAGGCCCGCGCCCCCCCGCTCGCGCGAAGGCGTGCCCGCGTGCGAGCGGCTCGGCCCCGCGTGCCTTGGCGTGCTTCGGCTCGCCTCTGCGTCCGGCGGGGAGGCGCCACCGCTGGGCGCACCGCGCGCCGCGGGGTGGCGCGCGATCAGCCGCGGGCGCCGGCCGGCGAGTGGCGGCGCTGGCGGCTCGGGCCAAGGGCCTGCAGGATGCGCTCCAGGGCCGTGACATCGTCCCAGTTCCCGGGCAGGCCGGAGTCGTCCGCCCCCCAGGCTTCCTCGCCCTTCCCCACGGCGACCACGCAGTCCCCGGGCCGCACACCACCCAGGGCTGCCTCCATGGCCCGAAAGCGGTCGGCCACGAAGGCCACCGGGACCCCCACGTCCGCGACGGCGGCCCGCATCCCGCCAGCCGCCTCGGCCGGATCCTCGCCGTCCGGCCGGTCCGAGGTCAGCACGATGCGGTCGCAGAACGCCGCCGCGACGGCCCCCATCAGGACGCGCTTGGGACCGTCCCTCTGGCCGCGCGCCCCCATGACCAACACCAAGCTGCCGGGGGTCTCGCGCCGCAACAGGCCCAGGAGGGCACGCAGGCCGGCCGGGTTGTAGGCGTAGTCCACCAACACGCGGTAGGGGTGGGCCTGCACGTGCTGCAAGCGCCCCGGGACGCCGCGGGCCTGGGCCAGACCGGCCGCGATCTGCTCGCCCGGCACGCCGAGCAAGGCGGCCAGGGCGGCGGCCGCCAGCATGTTCTCGAGGTTGTGCGCGCCGGGGAGGGGGAAGCGGATCGGGTACATGCGCCCGCCGCCCGCCGTCAGTCGCAGGATCACGTCGGTACCCTCCAGGCCCCGGGGGTGGACCTGCAGCACCTCGATGTCTCCATGCGGCCCGAACAGCACCTGCGGCGTCCGGCAGGATCGCCGGAACTCCCCCAGACCGGGTAGGCCGGCGAACAGCGCCACCCCCGCCGGGTGGGGGCCCGCCTCGACCAGGCGCAGCAGGCGCAGCTTCGCCTGGCGATACTCCGCGGCGGTGGCGAAGTACTCCCCATGCTCCCGGGAGAGGTTGGTCACGGCGCCGGCGGCGAAGCAGCAGTGGTCCACGCGGTGTTGGCTGAGCGCCTGCGCGGAGACCTCCATGGAGACCGCGGTGGCCCCACGGGCCTCCGCCGCCGCCAGGATGCCGTGGAGTTCCATCGGCGGCGGCGTGGTCCAGGGCGGGCGTACCCATCGCTCCCCCTGCAGCCAGACCCCGAGGTTGCCGATCACGCAGGCCGGTTGACCCGCCGCGCCCAGGATGGAGGCCAGCAGCCAGGTGGTGGTCGTCTTGCCGTTGGTCCCCGTGACCCCCACCACCCGCAGTCGGCGGGCCGGGTGCCCGTGCCAGGCGTCGGCCAGCGCCGAGATGGCCACGCGGCTATCCGCCACCAAACAGGTCGGACCGGCTCCCCCGGCCGGGCGTTCGGAGACCACGAGGGCGGCACCCCGCGCCCGGGCCTCCGCCGCGAAGTCGTGGCCGTCCCGAGACCGGCCGGGGCAGGCCACGAAGATCCCCCCGGCCCGCACCGCCCGGGAGTCGTCGGTGATGCCCGCCAGGCGGCGGCCCCGCCACTCCCGGCGCTCGACGGCATCCAGGAGGTCCGCCCAAGGGATAGACGCATCCGTAGCGGCGGGTTGGCCGCTTGGCACACTGCTCCCTCCCTGCCCGGGAAGCCCGGCCGCGGCCCACGCTGCCAGGCGCGACGGCTCCAAGCGAAGTGTGGGTGGCGACCATGACTTCTGCATGACAGGTTCTCCGCGGCCATCCCATCGATGCGGACCGGCGCCCACCGACTGGTTGTCTCACTGGTCCCAGAGGGTATGCGCCCCCGGGGCGCCGCGTTCGCCGCACGGCGCCCGCAGGGAATTCGGCGCAGGAGCCCCGTTTTTCGGGGTCGGGTGCCGGTGCCCCGGCCCGGCCCTCCGCTCCGCCGCCGTCCCGGGGCGGGCTCAACGCCCCGCGCCCTTCTTCCAGGCCTGCAGGCGCACCCAGCCCTCGGAGGCCCGATAGTGCTCGTCCAGGGGGTAGCACCCGCTGACCAGCCCGCGCCGCGGGCCCGTCGTGCAATCGCTGAAGGTCCTGCAGAGGCGGCGCCGCTCCACCGCGCCCCCGCCCAGGAGCGTCGCGGCGAAGTCCGGGTAGGACAGGGTCAGCCGGCCGAGACCGACGCAATCCGTCCACCCCGCCGCCACCGCCCCGGCGGCCACGGGCGGCAGGAATTCCTGCAGGTACGAGTAGCCGCTGCCGACCACCAGCAGTCCCCCCGCCGAGGCCCGCAGGTCGCGCGCGGCCGCCAACAGGCGGGAGACGCCGAGGAGTGGGTCCTCCGGCGGCAGGTAGCCGTCCGAGGGCGGGTACTGCGCCGGACGCTGGATGTGCGGGTTGTAGTAGGGACTGCCGGCCGTGAGGTTGACCAGGGCGACCCCGAGCTCCCGCAGGAGGCCCAGCAGCAGGTGCGTCTCTCCGAGGTCCGGCCGGGTCGGGCACGCGCCGTCCACACCGAAGGCGAAGGGATAGGGGCCCTCCCACGGCTCGGGCTCGCCGACCCCGCCGGGGCCCGCGCGGAACGGCAGCAGGTCGAACGCCGAGAGGCGCACCCCTAGGCCGAGGCCGGGAACCTCGCGCCGCACCGCCGCCACCACCCCGCGCAGGAAGCGGGTCCGGCCGGCGAAGTCGCCGCCATAGCGCCCCGGACGGCTGCGGGCACTCAACAGCTCGTGGAGCAGATAGCCGTGGCAGTGCTTGATGTCCACGAACTCGAAGCCGCACTCGGCGGCCCGCCGGGCGGCGACGGCGAAGTCGCCCTGGAGGGCGTCGAGTTCCCCGTCCGAGAGCACCGCCGACCCGTCGCCGGGGTCGATACCGACCCGCCGGTCCAGCAGGGGGTGGTGGTAGGCGATGCGCGGCTCCAGGCGGTCCTGGACGTGGGGTCGGCAGAAGCGGCCCGAATGGGTCAACTGCAGCCCCACCAGCGGCTGCGCCGACCCGGCCTCGGTGCAGGCGCGCCGCAGCGTCGCCAGCAGGCGCGCGATGCCCCCCTGGGTCCGGGCCGTGAGGCAGAGCTGGTTGGGGTTGGCGCGACCATCGGGCCGTACGGCGACCGCCTCCCCGCCCCAGACCAGGCCGGCGCCGCTCCCCCCGAAGCGGCGCCAGCGGCGCTCGGTGAGTTCGGAGGGTGTGCCGTCGGCGCCCCCATCCCACCCCTCCATGGGCTGAAGGCAGAAGCGGTTGGCCAGGGACCGCCCCAGGACCGTCACCGGCCGGCGCAGCGGCTCGGGGTCAAAGGGGTCCAGCGCCGGCAACGTGGCGCCGATCCGGCGCGCGTGCCCCAGCAGTTCACCCGGCGAGCGAAAGGCCGGGAGGCGGGGGAAGGCCGGGGCGGCGGCGTGCGCCGCCCCGGCCTTCCGGTCGGCTGCAAGCGCGTCGGCTCCCGCTGGGGAGGGGGGCAAGGCGGACCACCTCCGGCTCGCTCGGCGTCGCGTCACGGGGCGACGGCCACCGGGTAGGGGTACACCGGAGAGCCGTGGGTCGGGGGCGGTTTCCGGGCGGCCCAAGAGCCCGGCGCAGGTCCGGGGCCAACCGAGGGGCCAGGGCGGGCCCTGCACCCGGACCCGGCCGGGGCATTCCCGGGGGTCGGGCCCGGATGGGGGCAGAGGCCCCAGTGTGGCTCGCCGCCCCGGTTGGGGCGCGGCCAACGCCCCGGGAGACCGCACGGACCGGGCAGCCGTGAGGCGGGACACCCGAGCCGGGGGTGGTTGTGACCACCGGCCCCGGAGACCGCCGCGGCCGGGCGTCCGACCGCGGGGAGAGGGAGCCGGCACTGGGCGGGACCAAGGACCGCCTTGGTCCCGCCTACCTACGCCCGCGGCGCATCGGGGATCGGGCCCCGGAGCAGGGGATCTCCGGTCTCCTCCATCCAACGGAGCAGCCGCCCCCGCAACTCGGCGCGGATCGCGCCGTGGGCGAGATCCGCCGCCAGGTTCTCGTGCTCGAAGGGGTCGGCCTGCAGGTCGTACAGCTCTTCCTCCGGGCGCGGCGTGGCCGCCGCGGCGGCCACGGCCGCGGCGGAAGGGCTGGCGGCGATGTCCGCGGGCAGCACCAGTTCCGGACCGGGTTCGAAGTTCCTGATAAACTTCCAGCGGGCGGTGCGCACGGCCCGCTTGGGGTCGTACGCGTCGTGGTAGGTCTTCTCCGCGAAGACCTCCTCCCGCCCGGCCCCGGCCCGCCCCAGCAGCAGGGGCCAGAAGGATCGCCCCTGCACGCTGGCCGGCGGCTCGCACCCCGCCCCCTGCAGGAGGGTCGGCAGGAGGTCCACGTTCGACAACAGCGCATCCAGGCGGACCCCGCGGGGCAGCACTTCGGGCCAGCGCGCCAGCAGGGCGATGCCGAGACCGGCGTCGTAGAGCGTCGACTTGGCCCGCGGGAAGGCGATGCCGTGGTCGGTGGTCAACACCACCAGCGTCGTCCGGTCCAGTCCGGTGTCCGCCAGGGCGTCCAGGACCGTGCCCAGGTGCAGGTCCACCGCCGCCACCAACCCGGCCAGGTCCGCCAGGTCCTCGCGCACGCCGGGGTGATCGGGCAGGAACCCCGGAACGGAGACGCTCGCGGCTGCGGCTGGCGTGTAACGCTCCTGCTTGAAGGGGCGGTGCACCTCACTGAGTCCCGCCACCGCCAGGAAGGGGGCGCCGCGCGTCGCCTCGCGGGCACCGTGCAGGAACTCGGCGACGCTCGGCAGGACGTTGGCCGCATGATGCGGCCCCCGCAACTGCGGCACGCGATCATACCCCATCCGGCGCGGGTCCTTCTTCTCGTGGTGAAAGCCGAACAGGAAGCTGAGGTAGCCCGCCTCGCGCAGCAACTGCGGCAGGGTGGGCGTCCGATCGGGCATGTCCCAGCCGCGGTTGACCAGGCCCATCAGGCCGTTGGTGTGCGGGTAGCAGCCGGTGAACATGGCGCCACGGCTGGGGCTGCACAGCGGGGCGGCGGCAAGGTAGTTGGTGAGGGTCACGCCTTCGGCCGCCAGGCGGTCGATGTTCGGCGTCTCCAGCCCGGAGACCCCGTAACAGGGCAGGTGCCGCCCCAGGTCGTGGCAGATGACCATCAGGACGTTGGGCTGGTCGGGCGGCGGGGTCGGGCGCGCCGGCACGGGACCACCTCCCGGG
>DAHWHV010000618.1 GCA_027335545.1 Clostridia bacterium | reverse complement strand
CCCGGGCCACAGCAGCGGCCGGCCCTCACAACACCCTGCGCCCACCGTCGGCGCGCCCGCTCCGGAGGGGCCGGTATGGATCCCTCGGCAGCGGCGGCCCCGCTTCGCCGCCGCTGCATCCTGAGGCCGGCGGAACGCGGGGAGCACGCGCTCCGCCGGCCGCGCTGGGACACGGCGGCAACCCCGGCAGCCGCGCGCGCGGCGGAGAGGCAGCAGGGGGGTAAAGGGCCAAAGCCGGTGGGCGTCGGGCCCGACCAGTTGCGGCGCAGCAAGCGGCACGACACCGACCCCGGCGCCTGGATCACGACCGCGAGCGTTTGTCCCCATTTGCTTTGCCAGGAGACGAGCACATGCATCGAGCGAAGCCCGGCGCGGAACGCGACGCGGAGATCCCCATCCCGGACGGTTCCGGCTTGCGGGCGGCGGTCGTCGTGAGCCGCTTCAACTCGGCCATCACCTCCCGGCTGGCCGATGGCGCCGTGGGGGCGCTGCAGCGGGCGGGGGTGGCGCCGGCGGACGTGTCCGTGTACACGGTTCCGGGCGCTTTTGAGATCCCCGCCACGGCGCGGCGGCTGGCGCGGGGAGGCGGGTTCGACGCGATCGTCTGCGTCGGCGCGGTGATCCAAGGAGAAACCGACCACTACGCCTACGTCTGCCGCTCGGTCACCGACGGGCTGACGCGCCTGGCCCAAGACGCCGCGGAGTGGGGCGCGCACGGCGTGGCCGTCTCGTTCGGCGTGCTGACCACGCGGGACGTGGCCCAGGCGGCGGCGCGCGCGGGGGGCACCGCGGGCAACAAGGGCGCCGATGCCGCCCTGGCGGCCCTGGACGTCGCACGGCTCTGGCGACAAGCGGCCAGCGGTGCCTGACCCGTCGCGGCGCGACAGACCGCCGTGGCCGTCGGAAGGGGCCAGTAGCCGCGGTTCACCCGCCGACCCGTGTGTGGCAGGTGTGCGCGGTGCCCGGAAGGCGTCAGGCGTGCGCGCAGGCGCCCGCCGAAAGGGCGCAGCTAGGGCGGTCCCCTGGGAGGCGTCGCCCGACCAGCACGGCCAGGCGCGAGACGTGGTCGGTGTGACCAAGAGCGCGGCGCAAGCCCCCGGCTTTAGCCGTGGGGTGAGCCGCGTTGCCCAAACAGGCGCGCCGTGCGCAGCCCCGGCGGCAGCGGACCCCCAGACCAGCCCGCGCGGCGTGACTGCGGAGCACGCCGATCACCGATTCCGCCCGCATGCCGATCAGCAATCGGTCGTTCAGCGGAGTGGGTGCGCCATATCCCGGATGCAACATTGTTCTAACCCGGGAAGCCCCGTCGCTACTTCTTCTTCCCTGCCGTGCCCCCCACTGTCACCTTCCCGGCCCGGGCGGGCGCCGCGCTGCTGCCGGCGGCTGCCTTACCGCCGCCCACCGCACCCTTGGCACCGGGGGCCAGGGCGCCGAGCACCGACGCCACCAGGGTGTATTGGCCCTGGTAGCTGGTACCGAGATCGCCGCGCGCCGCGGCCACGGCCCGCGTCGCGGGGCGGTGCAGCCGTGCGTCGACCAAGGCGAGCCAGAGGTTCGCCTCGCCGCCTACCGACGCCCCCTGCCCGGCTAGGGGGGTCAGCGCCGCGGCCGCCTGCGCCCAGCCGCCCCTCAAGGCCGCCGCCTCCCCGGCGG
>DAHWHV010000268.1 GCA_027335545.1 Clostridia bacterium | reverse complement strand
CTCCCCGTGCCGCCGCTCGCCCGCCCGGCCGCGGCACAGGGGGGGGACGCAGGGAACCCCCGGGGATCACTCCCCGGGGGCTTACCCCGCCTTTGAGCCACGGATGATGCGCGGCTCACCGACCGCGATAGAAGCGGTCGTTGTCTGGTCCAGCACCCGGGGCCAGTCCACAGCCATCCACAGAATGTCTGCACTGACGAGTCGCCGTCGATCGGGTGGAATCCACTGAGTCAGGGGCGCCGCATCACCGCACGCAATGACCGCATTGGGCATAAACCCGACCGACGGCACACGCGCCCGGCGGCGTATCCTCATCCGCGGTCTCGGCCTGTTGTCGATGCCGAGCCGCGGCCCGCCGCCGCATTCCCATGACATCGCCTCCCCTGCCGGCCTCTGGACTCGGACTCCCTTGACCCTGCTGTCTTTGTCTTGAGGGCAGTATATCACCCCGCCGCGACGCCGCATGCCAAGGAATGGCCCTTCTGGGGCGCTCCGCCCCGATCTGGGCCGGTCTGGGACGGTGGCCTCCGCGCAACGCCGGGAGGCGAAGAATCTGGACGCGTGGCTTGTCCGCGCCCATGCCTGGATAGGCCTGGTCCGGACGCGGGCCGGCGCGGCGCCGCCGGCCCGCGCTCAGCGCAGCCCCTCCGCGACCTCGTGGGCCGCCGCCTCGAGCGTGTCGTCCAGGGGGTGGAGCAGGGTCCGCGCGGCGGCCGCCCCGTACCGCCGCTGCAGGGCCCCGCCCAGCAGGAAGTCGGCCAGCGCCGGGTTCTTGGGCAGGACCGACCCGTGCAGGTAGGTCCCCACACAGTGGTGGTGCACCGCCCCCTCCGTCCCGTCCCGGCCGTTGTTGCCCCCCCCGCGCCGCGGCCGGACGCGGCCCAGGGCGCGGCACCCCGGCCCGAGGAATGTCTGGCCGCTGTGGTTCTCAAAGCCGACCAATGTGCCGAACCCGGGCGCGTCCAGCACGACGTTGCCGATCAGGCGGCGCGGCCCGGCCAACGTGTGGGCGTCCAGGACCCCGACCCCTGGGAGGCGCCCCCCCTCAGCCGGCTGGTAGTAGGCCCCCAGCAGCTGGTAGCCGCCGCAGATAGCCAGGACGGCCAGCCCGTCGCCCACCGCGGCGCGCAGCCCCGGGCCCCGGCGGGCAAGGTCCTCGGCCGCCAGAGCCTGCTTGCGGTCCTCCCCCCCACCCAGGCAGAGCAGGTCCACGGCGCCGAGGTCCACCGCCTCCCCCAGGCTCGCCTCGCGCACGGCCAAGTCGATCCCGCGCCAGCGGGCCCGCCGCAGCAGGGCCAGGACGTTGCCGCGGTCGCCGTAGATGTTCAGCAGGTCCGGGTAGAGGTGCAGCAGGGTCAGCCGCACCGGGGCGAGCCCCGCCGCCGCGGCGGCCTCCCCCTGGGCCGATTCCCCCGCCAGGGCCCCCCTCGGCGTCATCCCTGGCCGCTCACCTCCCAGAAGGGCTGCAGCCGGCCCTGGCGGACCAGGGCGGCCCGCGCCTCCAGCATCGCCGTGTACGTCGGCAGGACGTAGACGCTCGCCCCGGGGGTGGCCGCGGCCAGCGCCAACGCCAGCGCGCGCTGGGGCTCCGCCCGCACGCGCAGGCGCTCGGCGGCCACGCCCGCGTACTTGCAGCGCAGGGCCATGTCCGCGGCGCGCCGCCCCCCGGCGACCACGACCGCGAACCCGGCCTGCTCGGCGGCGAGCGCCTCGAAGTCCGCGTCCCAGATCCAGGAGACGTCCGTGCCGTCGGCATAGCGGTCGTTGAGCAGCAGCACCAGGGCCTTGCCCGGGGCGGGGTCGGCCGTGACGGCCTGCAGCACGCTACTGCACCCGGTCGGGTTCTTGACCAGGGCCAGGCAGGCCGGGTGGCCGGCGATGTCCAGCCACTCCATGCGGCCGAAGGCGTGGCGGAAGCCGGCCAGGGCACCGACCACGTCGTCCAGCGCCGTGCCCACCCCGAGGGCCGCGGCCACCGCCGCCGCGGCGTTGTAGACGTTGTAGAGGCCGGGCAGGGCCAGGGGGAAGGTCAGCTCCCCGCCGGGCACGCGCAGGGTCACCTCGCCCGCGCGGCCCGCGCCCCCCGGCAGCCAGGCGGTCACCACCACCTCGGGCCGCGGCCGGGCAAAGCCGCAGCGCGCGCAGCGGTACTCCCCCAGCTGGGCGTAGAAGCGATGGGCGTAGAGCAACTCCCCCCCGCAGCGGGGGCAGCGCGGCGCGTCGGAGGGGGCCGCGCCCCGCGCGGGGACGTCCGCCAGGGCGGCGGGGTCGCAGCCGAAACGCACGCGCGTCAGGTGGTCGCAGCCCGCCAGCGAGGCGGTCAGGGGGTCGTCGGCGTTGAGGACGGCGACCGCGCCCGCGGGCAGCGCGGCCAGGCCGCGGGACACCAGGGCCACCGTGGTGTCCAGTTCCCCGTAGCGGTCCAACTGGTCGCGGAAGAAGTTGGTCACCAC
>DAHWHV010000552.1 GCA_027335545.1 Clostridia bacterium | reverse complement strand
GATGCCGAGGGGGGGCCCCTCTCCTGTGCGGGCCCGGGGCTCCCAGCCGGCTGCGTGTCCGTCGCGACCGCAACGGGGACGGAGTCCGGGGTGGCCCTGCAGGTGGTCACCGTATACGCCAGCGTGGTGCCGTGGTGGCTGGGGGGGGCGGCCCTCCAACTCCGGGCGCAGGGGGCGGCCGCCGAATGAACCCCCGACGCGCCTGGGGGAGGCGTTGCTGGTTGCGGGTTGCGTCCTGCAGCCAGAGGGTGGCCCGGACCCGCGGCGCCCTCCCGGAAGGCGGGGAAGTGCATGGAACCCAGGTCCGCCGCGGCCGGGGAACGCGGGCAGACGGTCGTCCTCTTCGCCCTAGCCCTGCTGGCGCTGGTGGCCGTGGGCTCGGTCGTCGTCGACGGCGGTTACACCTTCGTGCAGTTCCGGCGGGCACAGAACGCCGCCGATCTGGCCAGCCTCGCGGCGACCAGCGCGCTGCAGCCCGTCTGCGCGGGCCAGGGCACGGTGAGCGACGGCCAGGTCAGCGCCGTGGTCGCCGACCTGGTGGCCGCCAACGCCCCGGCCGCCGCCGGCCGCTGGACGGGCACCTACCTGGGCCAGAACGGTCAGCCCCTCACAGACACCCCCACCCTGCCGGGCGCCGGAGGGGAGGCCCCCAGCGGTGCCTGCGGCGTCCGTCTGGCGGTCCATCCCCAGTGGCCGCCGTTGCTGGCGCAGGTCCTGGGCGTCACGGGGCTGGGGGCCAGGGCCAGCGCCGCGGCCGTCGTGGGCGACAACCCGGCCGCGGCGCCCGTCGGCCACTCGGCGGGGATCGTGGCCCTGGCCCCCAGCGGTGGCCACACGATCTGGGGTGGCGGCTCCGGGCAGTTCCAGATCAACGGCAACATCATGGACGACTCGACGGGGGGCTGCTCGACCCCCGGCTGTTATGCCGACACGGTCGACAACTTCGGTAGTAGCGGCACCTCGATCAGCGGCCAGATGGACTCCGTGGCCCCGATCCCGCTGGATCCGTGCTTCGACCCGGCCGGCGCCACCAGCGCCGTGTGTCCGCAGCACACCTCCGGCGAGATCACGTACGCGGGTGGGATGTTCGGCGGCCTCCCCTATGAGCCGGACCCCCTGACATACGTCCCGGCCCCGACGGCCGCGGACACCGCCTGCCCGGGGGGCACCGTCCAAACCTTCACCGCCAACCCCGCAGGGGCGTTCACCCCGGGGGTCTACGCCTACCCCGTCTACATCACGGGCAGCGCCACCTTCAGCGACTGCGGCGGCAGCCCTGGCATCTACCTCTTCGAGGACGGGTTGAGCGTCTGCCCCGGCAGTGGACAGGCCGTGAGCGGCAGCGACATCGTCCTCTACAACGAGGCGGCCCCCAGCGGGGGCGGCGGGGGAGGGCCAGGCGGACCGGGAGGGCCAGGCGGGACGACATCCCCCTGTGGTTCCCAGGCGACCGGTGCCGGGCCCGGCGCCGGACCCGACGGCATCTACCTGGGCGGCCAGGGTAGCGTGACCCTCAGCGGCGCGGACTCTGGGCTGTTCGCCCACATGCTCCTCTACCAAGACCGCGGCGTGGCGGCCAACATCGGCCTGGACAACCACACCGCCGACGGCGCCACGATCTCCCTGACGGGGGCGGTCTACGACAACTCCGAGTCGTCCGGGTCCGGCGGCACCCTGGTCAGCGGCGGGGGGTCGGGCGGGGGCGACATCGCGGCCAACGGCATCGTCGTGGTCGACCGCTTCGCGACCGCCGGGACGGCCAGCGTGGTCATCACGTACAACCCCGCTGAGGTCCCGGGGGTCGGTGCAGTCCTTGTCCAGTAGGGGGGTGCCACGCAAGTCCGCGCAGGCAGCCCCACCCTCCGGCCGCTGCGGCCACCGGCGGGAGGGGTGCCCCGCCCTGAGTTCCCCCCCGGCTCCCCTCCCATGGCCGCGGCCCCCTGGGGGCGAAGGGGGGCAGGGGACGGTGGAATTCGCCCTGATCGCCCCCCTGCTGCTCCTGCTGCTGGTGGGGCTGCTGGCGGGCGGCTGGCTGCTCTTCCAATACGAGGCCCTCGCGGATGCCGCCCGCTCCGGCGTCCGCGAGGCGATCGTGGAGACGAGCCTCCTCGACTCGACGGGTTGCGCCTCGGGCACGCCGCTACCGATCGCACAGGCGGCCCAGGCGGGGGCTCCCGGGGTCGCGATCGACCAGGCGCCGCTCTGCCAGTCCGCCACCAATCCTGCCGAACTGGTCCAGCCGTCCCCTCCCGCTGGGCAGGCCACGGTCACCGTCACGGGCCTGCCCAGCCTGAACCCGGCGGCCCTGGCCGAGGTCACGGTCACCGTCAGCCTCCCGGTTCGCCCGCTGACGCCCCTCCCCCAATGGACGCTCCTGCTCACCGCCAGCAGCACGCGCGCGGCGGGCTGAGGCCAAGCGGGGCGCGGTGTAGGGGGGGCGCGGTGCCCGCCCCGCCCCTACACCCCGGGCAGCGTCGCCGGGCTGGGTGGGGTCGAGGTGATCCAGGGCACCGTGGAGGTCGCCGACCCGGCGGGGTGGACGGGCACGCCGTACAGCGCGGACCCGCCGCGCCGGGCGCTGGCTCCGTTCCCTGCGGTGCCGGACTGTGTATGGGACAATCGAGCCCCGGGCGCGGTGCGGGTGTGGTGGCGCGAGGGGTGATCCTGGGGCGGAGGGGCGCACCGGGCGCGGCACGCGCGTGGGGGGATGCGGCCTGGTGGGCCGCCCAGCAGGCCGCCCAGCGACGGGCCGGCAGGGCCCTCAGTCCTCCGTCCGCAGAAAGCGAGCCAACGGCCGCAGCGTCCGCACGTGGCGCACACCCTCGGGCAACGCGGACGTGACGGCCGCCGCCAACGCGTCCGCCTTCCAGGACCGCCCGTCCAGCAAGGCGATCACCCCGCGATCGGTCTCGGTGCGGATCAAACGCCCCACCCCCTGCCGCAGGCGCAGCAGCATCTCCGGCACGTCCACCGCGGCGAAGGGGTCGCCCCCCCTGGCCGCCGCCAGGTCCCGCTGCACCTGAACGATGGGGTCCGCTCCAGGCAGGGGCAGGACCGGGATCACGACCGCCGAGAGGGACTCGCCGGGCACATCGACCCCCTCCCAGAAGCTGTATCCCGCCAGGCAGGAGGCCACGTCCCGTCTAAAGGCCGCCAGCAGCGCGTCCGGCGCCCCCTCCCCCTCCCAGCCCAGCGGAAACGGGATGCGCAGGTGGGAGCGCAGCGCCTCCAGCGCGGCGCGGTCCGGCAGGAGGATCAGGGAGCGGCCCCCGGTGGCGTCCAGCAGGGCGGCGATGCGGGCCGACGCCTTGGGCCAGAAATCCCCCTCCCCCGGAAGCGGCAGGTCGCGCGCCTCGTAGCAGAGCACCTGCACCGCCAGACGGAAGGGCACCCCCACCCGGGCGCTCAGGGGGGCCGTCAGTCCCAGGCGGGCCGCGGCGTAAGCGAACGAGCCCCCCGCCGCGAGGGTGGCGGAGGAGAAGACCAGGGGCGCACCCGCCGGGAGGTGCCGCTGCCAGAGCGGGCCCAGGTCGCGCGGGGCCACCCAGGTGTCCTCGTCCCCTTCGACCCAGCTCACGCACCCGGGGTCGGTCAGGCCGCGGCAGACGGCGCGGGCCGCGTCCAGCCGCGCCTGGAAGATGGCCAACCGCGCCGCGTAGGGCGTCTCCTCATGCAGGCCCTCCTCGATGGCCATCTCATCCTGCAGGGCGCGCAGGACGGTTCCCAGGGCTTCGGCCGCCGCGTGCAGCGCCGGGGTCGCCGCGACCGGGCGGCGCGGGGCATCGCCCTTGGCCGTCGCCGCCCGCAAAGCCTCACCCCACCCCTCGGCCGTCGTTCGCGCCGCCTCGGCCACGCGGAGCAGCCGCACGCGCACCCCCTGGCCCTCGCAGCCGGCGACGGCCTGCAGCAGGTCGGAGGGGCGCAGATGCGAGCCCGCGGCCCGCTGCGCGGCGAGGGCGACCCGGTGCCCTTCGTCGAACACCACCCCGGAGAAGGCCCCCAACACGGGCAGGCGCCCCGGGGGCAGGTCCGCCCGCCCGAAGGTGTCTTCAAAGAAGAGGTCGTGGCTGCAGACGATCAGATCCTGGGCCCGGCGGGCCGCGGCGCGGCCCTTGGTCAACCGGCAGTAGCCGCGGCGCGGACAGAGGTCGCAGCGGCAGGACGGCCGCCAAGCGACCTCCTCCCAGAGATCGTCCGGGGCCGCCCCGTGCTCGCCGCGCGCGCCCCAGGCGCTGCCCCCGGCCCAGCGCAGCAGCGCGGCCCGGCCCGCAACGCGGCGGCGGCTCGCGGCGAAGTGCTCCAGGCGGATGTCGCAGACGACGTCCTCGGGCCGACGGGCGACCCGGGCGTCCACCTCCAGACCCAGGAGGCCCGAGAGGGTCGCGATGTCCCCGCGCGGGCCGGCCAGCTGCTCCTCCAGGGCGGGGCTGGCGGTCGCCACGATCACGGGCCGCGCCCGCAGGCGCGCGTGGCAGATCGCCGGCAGAAGGTAGGCAAAGGTCTTGCCCGTCCCCGACCCGGCCTCGGCCAGGATGGGTCGGCCCGAGGCCAGGGCCGCCGCCACCCGGAAGGCGAAGTAGATCTGCTCCTCCCGCACCTGGTACCCCGCCGCCGGCAGCACCTCGTAGAACGCGCTGCTGATCCAGGCGGAGAGCTGGCGTTCATAATCCGTGGGGGTGGAGAAGCGGAAGGGCAGGCGCGCCCAGGCGATCGACACGAATCCAGCCACCTCTCTCCGCGGGCGTGTGCGGCCGGCGGCCCCGGACCGTCCGGAGGACAACACCCCGGGGCGCCGGGCCCGGACGGGCCCGTGCCCGCCGCCCCATCCTACCCGCCCACCCGCGGGGCCGCCAGACAGGCCAGCCAGCGGTGGGCGCCGGCGCCGGGCGGGCTCTCGCCAACTGGGATAGCGGGCCTGGACCGCACGGCACGGCGCGGCGCGTGCGACGACGCGCCTCCGGCTGCCTGGGGGCGCCGGGGGCACGGCCGGGCGAGCAAGCCCTGAGCACACCCGTCCCGGGCGTCGTCCCGCCGAGGCCGGAGCCGTGCGTGCCTTGTCGGGCCGATCCCCCCTCCCAGCGACGGCACCCGCCCTTTCCCCCTCGCCACAAGGACTCCCGTCGCCCCCCCCCGAAGCCCTCGCCAATGGTCACCAGCGACGGCCCCGCCGAACCCACGCCCGTTCCGCCCCCTCGGGAGGTGGCCGCGGCGGCGCCCCCCGGCGGGGCGGAGGCCCTTCCGCCCCGCCCCGAGCCCCGGGCTCCCGGGACGCCCGACCTCGCCACGGCCCTCCGCGAGCTCTTCGGCTTCCCCTCCTTCCGCCCCGGACAGGAGGACCTCGCCGGCCGCGCCCTGCGGGGGCAGAGCACGCTGGCCGTGATGCCGACCGGATCGGGCAAGTCCCTCTGCTACCAGTTGCCGGCGATGCTGCGCCCGACCCCGACGCTGGTCGTGTCGCCGCTCATCGCCCTCATGAAGGACCAGATCGAGCACCTGCCGTCGGCGGTGCGGGCCCGTGCGACCTTCATCAACTCGAGCCTGGAGGCAGCGGAGGCAGCCGCCCGCCTGCGGGAGGTCACCGCGGGGCGCATCCAACTCCTGTACACGGCCCCGGAGCGCCTCAGGCAGGCCCGCTTCGCGGAGGCGCTGCGGGCGAGCCGCATCGGCCTAGTCGTGGTGGACGAGGCGCACTGCGTCGCCCTCTGGGGCCACGACTTCCGTCCGGACTACCTGTTCCTGCGCTCGGTCCTCACCGGCCCCCTCCGGGAGGCGGCCGTGCTGGCCCTCACCGCCACCGCCACCCCCCAAACGGCCGAAGACATCCGCCAGGCGCTGGGCCGCCCCATGGACCTGGTGCGCGGCAGCGTCGTGCGGGAGAACCTCCGCTACGAGGTCGTCCCCCTGCGGGATGAGGCGGAGAAGCTCTCCTTCACCCTGAGTTGGGCGCGCGCCTGTCCCGGCGCCAGCATCCTCTACGTCCGGGCCCGGCAACGCTGCGAGCGCCTCGCCGAGGCGCTGCGCAGCGCCGGCATCGACGCCGCCGCCTACCACGCGGGCCTAGAGCGGGACGAACGGGCCGCCACCCAGGAGGCCTTCGGCCGGGGCGCCCTCCGCGTGGTCGTGGCCACCACGGCCTTCGGCATGGGGGTGGACAAACCCGACATCCGCGGGGTGCTGCTCTACAACTACCCGACCTCATTGGAGGAGTTCGTCCAGCAGGTCGGGCGGGCGGGCCGCGACGGGCACCCCAGCACCTGCGTCCTGCTGGCGACCGGGCGGGATGCCAGCAACCTCCGCCGCTTCGCGCGCCAGGACACCCCGACCGTGGAGGAATTGCGGCGCGTCTGGGCGGCCTTGCGCCGCGCGTCCCGGGCGGGGGGCAGGGTGGTCGTCGCCGCCGAGGAGCTGAGGGCCGCCCTCCCCGAGGGCAAGGACCCACGGGTCCACGTCGGCGTCCTGGAACGGGTGGGGTTGGTCACTCGCCACTTCGACAGCGGCCCCGCCATGCAGTTGGCCCTGCTGCCCCCACCCCCCGACGCCGCGGGGCGCATCGCCGTGCTCATCGCGCGCGTGGAGCGCGAGGCCCTGGAACGCGTGCGGAGGTTGGTGACCTTTGCCGAGACGGCGCGCTGCCGCCATCTGCAGGTGGCGGCGCACTTCGGCGACAGCGTGGCCGTGCCCTGCGGTCGCTGCGATGTCTGTGCCCCGCGCAGCGGGACGGCGTCCACCCCCCGCGACCCGGAGCCGCTGGCCCAGGGGGCGGTCATCCTCGATGCCGTGGCGGCGCTGCGGCGGCCGTTGGGGCGCCGGGGGTTGGTCGCGCTGCTCAGCGGTTCGGCCGCGACGCCGCCCTCGGTGCGCCGGAGTCCCGCCTTCGGCGTCCTGGGGTCCGTGCCCGCGCGGACGGTGGGGGGGTGGGTGGACGGGCTCGTCCGCAGCGGGCACCTGGTCGCCACGCCGGCCGCGACGGGCCTGCCCGTCCTGCAACTGGGCGGTCGGCTCGACCCGCCCGCGCCCGCGGGTCCCCGGC
>DAHWHV010000529.1 GCA_027335545.1 Clostridia bacterium | reverse complement strand
GGCGGCGGCCACTGGGCGCACCCGGGGCGGGGTGGCTCACGGTGCCCAGGGGTTCGGAGGAGGGCCGGCGGATGGCGTATTGGCTGCTGAAGACCGAGCCGAGCGTGTTCAGTTATGAGGATCTGCAGCGGCTGGGCCGTGACCGCTGGGACGGCGTGCGCAATTGGGCCGCGTTGCGGCACATGGCCGAGATGGAGCCGGGCGATCTCTGCCTCTTCTATCACACGGGCAAGGAGCGCCAGGTGGTCGGTGTCTGTCGCGTCGTCAGCCATCCCTATCCGGAGCCGGGTCAGGACGACCCGCGCATCCGACTGGTGGACGTCGAGCCCGCCTACCGCTTCGCCTCCCCGGTGACGCTGGCGGCGGTGAAGGCGGACGCCGCCTTCGCGGACTGGGACCTCGTCCGCCAGAGCCGTCTCTCGGTGCTGCCGGTGCCCCCGGCGCTCTGGGAGCGGATCCAGCGGATGGCGGGCGCCGGCGCCCCGCGGTAGGCGCGGGGAGACCGGGCGCCGGGACGGGGAGGGGTGGGAGATGGCCAGGGGCGAGTCGCCCCTGCCGGGGCCGGTCGCGCTGGCGCAAACCGACGCTGATCCTCGTCGGGTTCTGGGGGGTGGGCACGGGGGCCCTGCTGTTCTCGGCGGCCCTGGGCGCGGTGCCCCAGGAGGTATTGGAGGCTGCGGCCCTGGACGGGGCCGGGCCCGGCGCCCGTGTGCGCCACGTGGTCCTACCGGCGCAGGGGGCGGGCCCGGGCGTAGTGGCGCTCCACCTCCGAGACATAGTGGCGCCCCAGCTCGCCGGAGTGCTCCGCCAGCCAGGCGCCCAGCCGGGTGGGGGCCGTGGGCGGCCCTGAGGAGACGAGCAGGCCGGCCATGAGCCCGGCGATCTCATCGCGCGTGACGACCACGTCGCCGACCAGCAGCCCGAGCGCGGCGCCCAGGGCCCAACCCACCCCCGGCGAGACGTGGATCGTCCGTGGCCGCCGCCCCAGGGCCCGGGCGATGGCTCGCACCAGGCCAGCATAGGTGTACGTCTCCGGTCCGACCGCGTCCAGCGTGACGGCATCCGACCCCCGGCCCAGGTCTACGGCCAGCGCGGCCAGGTCGTCGACGTGGACGGGCTGGAGCCGGTAGTTGCCCCGGCCGAAGATGGCGAAGACCGGGGAGTGGCGCAGGATCCAGGCGATGTTGTGCAGGAGGATGTCCTCAGCGCCGAAGATCAGGGCGGGCCGGAGCACGGCGGCGGACAGGCCGCTGCCATGCAGAGCCTCTTCGGCTTGGCCCTTGCCGCGGAAGTAGGGGAGCGGTGACTCGGGCGAGGCCCCGGTGATGCTGACGTGGACCACCCGGCGCACACCGACGGACCGGGCGGCGGCGAAGAGGGTTTCCAGGTTGCGCGCGGCCTGGGCGTGGGTCAGCGGCCCGCGGGCGAAGCGGATCCAGTAGGTGCAGTACAGGGTGTCTGCCCCCCGCAGGCCCTCGGCCAGGGCCGCCGACCGGTCGAAGTCCAGCGCCCGGGCCTCCACATGGGGGCCGAAGGGGTTCGGCCGGTCCGGGTGCCCGGTGAGGGTACGCACGCGCCGGCCGGAGGCCAGGAGGCGGCGGGTGATGTGGCGGCCCGTGTAGCCGAAGGCCCCCGTGACGACGTCGAGTTCCGCCCGCGGCATGCTCGCACCCCCCAGGGGAGTCTGGCCGAGCCAGCCGCGGGAAGCAACCCGGCCGGGGGAGGGAGTGACGCGCCCGCCGCGAATGCGAGGGCCACCCCAGACTGCGGCGGCGACCGCCGGATGTCTGCGCCGGAAGGGGGCCAGCCGCGCTTGGACGCCTCGCGCCTGGAGGTCCCGACCCGTCTGGACCGTCCGTTCCCCCTGGCGCGCGTCTCGGCGCAGTTGCGTCTCAGTGCCCTGTGGTTCGCCGGCAACGCCCTGTGGGAGGCCCTCCTCAGCGTCGTGCTGCCCTTCCTGGTCCTGCGCGCGGTGGGCAATGCGCACAAGGCCTTGGCCCTGAGCGCCCTGGCCACCGCGGGCACGCTGCTGGCCAGCGCCGTTCACCCCGTGGCCGGATGGGCCTCGGACCGCACGCGCACCCGCTGGGGTCGGCGCCGGCCGTTCGTTCTGGTCGGGGGGATCGGCTCGGTCCTCGCCCTGATCTGGCTGGCCGTCGGCCAGGGGTATGCGGAGCTGGTGGGGGCCGTGCTCCTCCTGCAGTTGGCGTACAACGTCGCGATCGCCGCCTACCAGGCCTACATCCCCGAGATCGCCCCGCCGAAGGAACGGGGCCGCTCCAGCGGCTTCCTCGGCCTGATGTCCAGCCTGGGCGCCCTGGCGGGCGCCATCGGCGCGGTGTTCCTCCTCAACGGCCAGACCTACCGGAACCTGTCAAGCGGGTTGAGACAACTTCCTGAAGTCGTGTAGGGTCGTTCAGTCTGCAGCCGGGTCATCGCGGACCGACCTGGTGTTCCCCTTGCCCGCTGGGTTGGGGGCGCTGCCCCCAGCCCCGGCAGGGGATGGCGCCATCCCCTGCACCCGGGCGTTCCGGCTGGGCGGGGCGGGGGGTCCCTGTAACCTCCCC
>DAHWHV010000522.1 GCA_027335545.1 Clostridia bacterium | reverse complement strand
GTGACGGGGAGCGGGCAGGTCACGGCGGTGGGCGCGCTGTGCGTGCTGCGGGCGGTGGCGGGGCTGGGGGCGACGGCGGCGTGTCCCGGGGGGTCGGGGATGGAAGCGGCGGTGGACGTGGTGGTGAGCAATCCCGGCGGGCAGAGCGCGACGCTGAGCAAGGGGTACACGTACGACCTGTTCGACGTGTCGGGGAGCGACGGGGGGACGCCGAGCGCGGTGGATGCGCTGTGCGTGCTGCGCATCGTGGCGGGGCTGCCGCACACGGCGGCCTGCCCGGCGGCGGGGACGGCGCCGCAGGGGCCGGCGCGGGGGCTGTACGGCCCGAGCAGCGCGCCGGTGGCGTTGCGGCTGGCGGGGAGCGGCGCGGGGCCGGGGCAGCCGGTGAGCGTGGCGGTGTACGGGGTGGGATCCGGGGCGGGGCTGGGGGCGTGGACGCTGGATGTGACGGTTGACCCGCAGGCGGTGCGGGTGGTGGGGTGCAGCGTCCCCGCGGGCGGGGTGTGCAACGTGGCCTATGGTCCGGGGCAGGTGCGGATCGCGGGGGCCTCGGCGGCGGGCGTCGGGGCGGACCAGCCCCTGGCGGTGTTGGAGCTTCTGCCGCGGGGCTCGGTGATGAGCACGCTCGTCAGCGTGTCCGCGATCACGGCCGCGGACACGGGGGGCAATGCGGCGCCTGTCTTGGGGGCGAGCAGCACCGTGCTGCTGCGGCCGTCACCGTGGCTCCAGGCCGAGGCGCGGTCGCTGGTGGGACGGCCGTTGCCGTGATGGTTGGTGCTATCGCCACCTCGGGTTCGCCGGTGGGGGCCCGTGCGGCTGGCGGTGCCCGCGTCGGCGGACGACGCGCCGCGATCCTGCCCCTGGTGCGGGCGCGGGCCGCCGGCGGTGCCGCAGGCACGGGAGGAGGTAGGCCAAGGAGGCGAGGCCCGTGCCACGGGCCTGCTACGGGGGGGGTGGCGCAGCAGGTGGCAGCAGATCACCTGCTGCGCACGGAAACGCGCTGGGGTGAGGGTACTTCCATGCGCTGGCGTGGTCTTCCGCGCCCGACGTCCGATGCACCGCCGGCATACGGCGGCGGTGCGTCGCCCCCCGCCCCCCGCAGGAAGGGACCAGGCTCTACCGATGGATGCGGTGGCCGCGCCAGGCGTCCCCGCCGCTCGCCTCGGTCAATCGTCCTACCGCTGCCGGCAGGGCGCGGGGTCCATGCCCGCAAACGGCCGCCCTTCCCTGCCGCCGTCCCACCTGTCTGGGATACGCGCCGGACCCGCTCGGCGTTCCGGGCGCGCACCGCGCCCGCCCGGAACCATGCCCGGCGCCCTCCCGGCCCTGGCCAGGAGCATCCTGCCAAGAACCCGGCAGGATGTTCGCCATTCACCCAGAAAACACGGCCCATACGTTCGCGTCGAGGTGATGCCCGTTGTCCGCCCGCGCCCGAGACCTGCACATCGCCAACCGCGTTGTGCACACCTACACCGATCAACTCGCCAAGGTCGCCCTGAACTTCTGTGTCGGCCATACCCTCGCCCCCCTCGGCCTGGACCTCCCGCCGGTCGTCGCCGCCATCCCCACCGAACGGTTCGTCGTGCGACGGCGCGTCGTC
>DAHWHV010000520.1 GCA_027335545.1 Clostridia bacterium | reverse complement strand
ACCGGGGCGCCGCTGCGGGCGGTGGCCGCCCCGCCGCCGCTCGGGGGCGCCACCCGTCCGGCCCGGGCCGCCACCCCTCCGGCCCGGGCAGCGGTCCCCGCGTTCGCCGACCTCCCCCCGGGGTTTTGGGCCACCCCGGCGATCGAGGCCCTGGCCCGCGAGGGGATTCTGCAGGGCGTGGCCGCCGGGCGCTTCGCCCCCGGGGCCGCGGTGACCCGGGCCGAGTGCGCCGCCCTGCTGCTGCGGCTGCGGGAACACCCCGGCGGCCCCGCCGCCACGCCCGTGCCCGCCCTGGGGATCGGGCCCGCCTTCGTGGACGTGCCCCGTTCCAGCTGGTTCTACGACGCGGTGGAGACGGCGGCCGGCCAGGGCTGGCTGCAGGGGGTCGGGGCGGGACGGTTCGACCCCGCCGCCCCGCTGACCCGGGCGCAGGCCGCCGTCGTGGCCGCCAACTACCTCGGCCTGGCCCGAGTGGCGGTGGATGAGGCCGGACTGCCCTGCCCCTTCGCCGACTGCGCGGCGGTACCCGCCTGGGCCCAGGGCGCCGTGCGCCTGGCCGCGCACCTGGGCCTGATGGTCGGCGGCCCCCATCGCGACTTCCGCCCGCAGGCCACGCTCGACCGCGCCGAAGCGGCGGCCCTGCTGCTGGCCCTGCAGCGCGTCACGCCCGCTGCGCTGCGGGCGGAGGGCGGGCGTGTCGCCGCCTCCGTCCACCTCTCCCCGGCAGCGGCGGCCGTCGCCCGCGGCGGGCGGATCACCGTCCAGGCCTTCGCCCACGACGCCGCCGGCCACGCGCTCCCGGCCGCCTTCACCTGGACGGTCTCGCTGCCGGGGGTTGTGTTGCGGCGGCAGGCGACCTCCGTCACGCTCCGCGCCGGCGGCAGCGGGACGATCTCCGTAACGGCCGCGACCGGCGGGGGGCGCGTGCGGGCCACCGCCGAGCTCCCGGTGCTCCGCGCCGCGCGCCTCGCGGTCTCCGGACTGCCCCCCGCCGGGCTGGCCCGCGCCCGCCCGGTCCTGACGTTGACGCTCCACACGGCCGCGGGGGAGACCGATGTGGCCGTCGACGCCGGGCGAGCCACGCTCAGCGCGCGGCGCCTGGGACGGGGGCGGGCGCTGCCGGCGGTCGGTGCCCCCGTGCGGGCCGGCGTGGCCACACTCCGCCTGCCGGACCTGCCGGCGGGCCGCTACCGGCTGACGCTGCGCGCCCCGGGCGTGCCGGCGGTGCGCCTGCCGTACACGGCGCTGGCGCGCCCCCTGGGGGACGTGGCGCTGCGGCCGCTGCCCCCGCTGGCCCCGGGGGCCAGCGCCTCCCTGCGGGGCACCGCCCACGGCGGGCCCTGGCCGGTGCGCGTCACGGTGCGCCAGTGGCCGGCGGGCCCGCGCCACCTGGTCGGGGAGGGCCCCGCCGCCCCCGTCGCCTCGGTCGTGGGCGCGCCCGGGGCCCTCGGGGGCGGCGCGCCGCTGGCCCAGATCGCCGCGGGGGTTCCGGGGGACGCGGCGGTCACGGTCTCCGTGCCGGGGGGCGCCCTGCGCCCGGCGACGGTCCGGGTGCGGGTCGTGCCGCGCGGGGCCTTCGCCGCCATGACCGGCCACCTGCCGCCCGCCACGGCCGGGACGCCCGTGACCCTGCGGGCCACGCTGCGCGGGTCGTTGCCCGCGGCGGTGTCCGTGGAGCCCGTCACCCCGGCCGGTCACCCCCTGCCGCCGCTGGTGGCCGCGCGTAGCGGCGACCGGGCCGAGGTGGCCTTCACCCCGGACCTCTCCGGGCTGTGGCGCTTCCGCTGGCTGGCCCCCGGCTACGCCCCGGCCGCCGGCCAGCGGCTGCTGGTGCGGCCCGCGGCCGCCACCCACCTAGTGGTCGACCCCACGCCCACCTCGATCCTGCTCCCGGGCCAGGCCGCCACCCTGCGGGTCTGGGCCGCCGACCGCTTCGGCAACCCCGTGCCCACGCCGTTGGGGGTGGCCGTCGCGCCGGAGGGGCCGGCCTGCGCGGCCGGGAGCCTGCAGACCCCGCCGACCGCGGCGGGCCGCACACAGGGGGCCCCGCCTTCCGCGCCCAGCTTCCTGGCCCGCGCCCCGGGCGCCTGCGCCTTCGTCCTGCGCAGCCCGCAACTGCCCGCCCTGGGCAGCGCCCACGTCCTGGTCCGCGTGGTGCCGAACCGGGCCGCGATCCTGGCCGGCAAGGGCCTCTGGCTGACGTTCCCGGACTGGCTGGCCACGCCGGATGCCCAACTGCTGCAGACGGCCATCGGCGACGGGGTGACCCACCTCTACCTGGAGGTGGCGACGAGCTCGGACGGCTTCTACGGGGGGCGCGCCCTGGACGACCTGCTGCGCAAGGCCCACGCCGACGGGATCGCCGTGGTGGCCTGGGTGTACGCATCCCTGGCCCACCCCGCCGCCGACCAACGCCTGACCGCGGCCGTGGCCCGCTACACCACCCCGACCGGCGACCTGGCCGACGGCCTGGCCCTGGACGTCGAGGACCACCTCGTGCCGGGCGTCGTGGCCGGCTACGCCGCCGCGGCGCACCACGCCCTGGGCCCGGGCGGGCTCCTGGTGGGGATCACCTGGGCGCCGCAGCAGAAGCCGGACTACCCCTACCGCTCCCTGGCCCCCTACGTGCAGGCCATGGCCCCCATGGACTACTGGCACGTGCTCCCCACCGGCTACACCTACGCCGGGGTCTACGCCTGGGTCCGGGACTCCGTTCTGACGCTGCGCCGGGCCGCCGGCCGCCCCCGCCTGCCCGTCGATGTGGCCACCGAGACCTTCGACTGGTTCTCCCCCAGCGGCTCGGGGCTGTTCAGCCCGACGGCGGCTGAGTTGCGCGCGGCGCTGCGCGGGGCCGCCGCGGCCGGTGCGCTCGGCGTCTCCTTCTACCGGCCGAGCACCGCGACGCCGCAGGAGCGGGCGGTGATCGCCGAGCCGTACCCGCCGGGGGGGTGAGGCGTGGGGCAGGAGGTGCCGCCGGGCCACCCCGCGAACGCAGCGGGCATGGACTGGCAGAGCCGCCGCGCCCGCCCCCAAGACGCCCCGGCCGTGCTGCCGTGGCTGGCCGAGCTCACCGCCGGCGATGCGGCCCAGGCGCAGGCGGCGTGGGGGGCGGCCCTGGGGCCCGCCGGCGGCGGGGAGGCGTGGCTGGCCGAGGGGCGGGTGCCCGGCGCGCCCCCGGGCCCCCTGGGCTTTCTGGCCCTGTCCCCCGGGAGTGCTCCGGGCTTCCGCGTGGGCTCGGTGGAGTGGCTGGTGGTGGCGCCCGCGGCCCGCGGGCGCGGCGTGGGCCGGGGCCTGCTGGGGCTGGCCGACGACCGCGCCCGGGCCCTGGGCTGGCGCCAGCTCCACGCCTGCACCTTCCACACCAACCGCCCGGCCCTCCACCTGTATATCGCCGCGGGCTTCTTCCCCGCCGCCACCCTCTGGGAGTACGCCGGGCCGGGGCTGCACTACATGGAACACCTGCGCCCAGTCGCCCTGGGGCCCGGACCGGACGGCTCGCCACCGGCCCCCCATGCGCACCCCGACGAGGAGGAACCCGCTCGTGCCGACCGCCGCTGAGCAACGCGCCGCCGCCGCCTTCACCTCCCTGCCGCGCCAGGGGAGGGCCCCCAAGGTCACGGGGGCCGCCTTCGTGGCCGGGGTGCGGGGCTTCCAGCCGCCCGAGCACACGCTGGCCGTCTGGTTTCTGGGGCAGGAGTCGGTGATCTGGAAGGCGGCCGGAGCCACCGTCTGGATCGACCCCTACCTCAGCCCGAGCCCGGGCCGCCGCTACGCGCCGCTGTGCGCGCCCGAGGACGTGCGGGACGCCGCGGACATCGTGCTGATCACCCACGAACACAGCGACCACCTGGACCCGCGCACCTGTGCGGGGATCGCCGCCGCCTCGCCGTCTGCCCGCTTCCTGGCCCCTCCGGTGTGCGGCCCGCTGCTGGAGCGGGCGGGCGTCCCCGCGGCCCGCATCGCCACCCCGCGCACGGGCGAGGCGGTGACGGTCGGGGCCTGGCGACTGCTACCCGTCCCGGCGGCGCATGAGGAGGTGGACTGGACCCCGGAGCGGGGCCATCGCTTCGTGGGCTATGTCGCGGAGGCCGAGGGCGGCGCGTACTACCACGCCGGAGATACCCTGGCCTGCGATGAACTTCTGTCCGCCCTGCTGCCCTGGGTCGGGCGCCTCGACCTGGCCATGCTGCCGATCAACGGGCGCGACTACTTCCGCCGCGCCGGGAACATCATCGGCAACCTCACCTTCCGCGAGGCCGCCGAGGTCGCCCTGCGCCTGGACGCCGGGCTCACCGTCCCCATGCACTACGACCTCTTCCACCAGGTCAACGACGAGCGGCCGGCCCACTTCGTCGACTACATCTTCGACAAGGCCCCCTACCTGCCGATCGCCGTGCTGGCGCCCGGGCAGCGCACCCTGGTCGGACCGCGACCGGCGTAGGCCCCCAGCCCGCCGGGGACACTGCCGGCGTGGACACGCCCAGCCGCTGGCCCCTGGATTACGCCCAGATGGTCGTGGGCGGCGCCCTGCTGGCCTTCGGGGTCGCCTCGCTGATCGTGCCGGCGCACCTGGCCGACGGGGGCCTGACCGGCGTGGCCATCACGCTGCACTACGTGACGGGGCTGGGGCTGGGGAGCCTTTACGCGGTGCTCAACGTCCCGCTGCTGATCTGGGCCTGGATCGGCCAGGGGCTGCGCTTCCTCTGGCGCACCGTGGTCGGGGTGGCCCTGGTCGCCGGCTGGATGACCGTGTTCGCCCACGTGCGTGTGGCGGTCCCCGACCCCCTGCTGGCGGCCCTGTACGGGGGGTTGTTGATCGGCGCGGGGATCGGGGTCATCCTGCGCGTCGGCGGCAGCACGGGGGGCACGGACATCCTGGCCCGCTTCGCCCACCAGCGCTACGGCTGGTCGTACAACTCCACCTACCTCTGCAGCGACGTGCTGGTGCTGGCCGCCGTGGCCGTGTGGGTGGGGCTGCCGGCGGCGATGTACGCCTGGATCGCCACCAACGTGGCCGGCCGCGTCGTGGGCTACGTGGTGGAGGGCCCGCGGCGCGGGCGGCTGGCCCTGATCGTCACGGCCGGGGAGGCGGCGGTGGCGCGCCGCGTCGTCGCCGAGCTGGACCGGGGGGCGACGCGCCTGCTGGCCAGCGGCGCGTACACGGGTCGGGACCGCCCGGTGCTGATGGTGGCGCTGGCCCAACAGGAGGTGGTCCGCCTGCGGGCGATCGTCGCCGCGGAGGACCCGCACGCCTTCCTGGTCGTCCTGCCCGCCACCGAGGTGCTGGGCGAGGGCTTCCGTCTGCTGCAGGAGCGCCGCGGGCGGCCCGGGCGGGCCACCCCGGGCCCCCGGCCGGACCCTGGCCGGCCCTCAGCGCCCGATGCCTGACGCGGAGCCCCAGAGGACCCGCGCCGGCGGACCCACGCGTTGGATGCGCCCCCCGCCCAGGACGACGACCAGGTCGGCGGTGGCCGCCAGGTCGAGCTGGTGGGTGACGAAGACCACGGTGCGGCCGCGGGCCGAGGCGAAGACCTCCCGCAACACGGCCCGCTGCAGTTCGGGATCCAGCGCCGAGGTCGCCTCGTCCAGGACCAGGATCGCCGGGTCCTGCAGGTGGGCCCGGGCCAGGGCCAGGCGCTGGCGCTGGCCGCCGGAGAGGTTGCCGGCGCCCTCGCCCAGCACCCGCCCGCCGACCGGCCCGCCCTCCAGCAACTCCTCGGCGTGGGCGCGGCGCAGGGCCTCCCGCACCTGGGCGTCGGTGGCCCCCGGCCGCCCCAGGCGCACGTTCTCCAGCACGTTCTCGCGGAAGAAGACGGGGTCCTGGGGCACCAGGGCCACGGCCTGGCGCAGGCCGGCCAGGTCGTACTCGCGGGCGTCGAAGCCGTCGAGCCGGACGGCGCCGCGGTCGGGGTCGAGGTAGCGCGGCAGCAGGGCGGCCAGGGTGCTCTTGCCGGCGCCGCTGCCGCCGACCAGGGCGCAGCGCGCACCCGCCGGGATCACCAGGGACACGCCCTGCAGCAACTCCTGACCGGCGTCGCCCAGGACGCCCACCCCGAGGAGCTCGATCCGGCCGCGCAGTTGGGCGGGGCGGCCGTGCCGCGGCGGCCGGACGTCCACCGGCGCATCCAGCAGGGTGAAGACCCGCTCGGCCACGACGGCGACGCGCTGCGCCCCGATCGGCAGGTGCAGCAGGCGGCGCACCGGCCCCTCCACGCCGCGCACATACTCCATGAAGGCCAGCAGCCCCCCCAGCGTCATCTGGCCGCGCAGGACGGCCGCCCCGCCCAGGCCCAGCAGCAGGACGGTCATGCCCTGGTGCGCCGCCAGATCCAGCAGGGCCCCGGCCCGGTCCACCAGGAAGGCGCGGATGCGCAGCGGCACGCGCCGGATCAGCAAGCCGCGCAGCGCGCCCACGTCGGGGGCGGCCTCCGTGCGGTGCAGCAGGCCCCGCAGACCGGCGACGCGGTCGTTGACCACGCCCTGGGCGCGCACGTCGAAGAGCGACAGACGGGTGAGCGCCTGGCGCAGCGGCCCGGCCGTGAGCAGGGGGTACAGGGGGTAGATGGCCAGGATGGGCAGGGTGTAGCGCATCAGCGGCCCGCTGAGCCGGCCCATCAGGGCCAGGCTCGCCGGCAGCCGGTACAGGCTCGCCAGCAGCGACTGCCACAGGGCCAGGAACCCCTCGCCGACATCGGGGCCGAACTGCTGCAGGGCGGCCGTCGCCTCGCCGGTGCTGACGCGCCGCAGGGAGCGCAGGGACAGTCGGCGCAGGTGGCCGTAGGCGGCCACGCGCAGGCGCACCGAGAAGCGCTCGGTGGCCTGCAGGAAGGCGTAGTGGACGAGGTTGCCGGCGACCCAGTTGGCCGCCGCGGCGCAGGCGTAGAGGATCAGAATCTCCGGCAGCAGGCCGGCCTGGCGGCCCAGCAGGACGCGGTTGACGAAGACCTGATGGAGCCAGGGCTCCAGCAGCTCCGCGGAGATGCCGGCGACCGTCGCCACGACCAGCAGCAGCAGCCAGGGCCATAGGGGGAGGTAGAAGCGGCCGACGCGCCACAGGATGCGCAGGAACCGCATGTAGCGCGACCAGCGGGAGTGGTCCAACCGCCGGGCCAGGTGGCGGGAGGGGGCCAGCAACGCCGACCAGCCCCACCCGGCCGCGGCCGGGCGGCGCCCCGCTTCGTCGGGAGCCCCGCGCTTGCGCTTCGCCGTCGCTCCCCCTCCCGCGCGGGCCGCCGCTCCGGCCCCGCCGGGGAGTCCCTATGCGGGCGCCCGCCGGGACATGGCGACCCCCGGGACCGGGTGGGCGGGGCGAAAGCCCTCTTGCCCCCACCTCCGCATCTGGTGGCTGGCGTCCCCGGAGGCCGTCTAGCCCTGGTGGTCGCGGGGTTCCCCTGCGTTGGCCGCGGTCCCCTCCCCCACCGCGCCCTCCCCGCCCGCGCCCAGCGCCGCCCGCACGGCCTGGCGGACCGCGGGTCGCGGGAAGGCGCCGCCGGTGCGACGGGTCACCTCCCGCACCACCTCGGCCCGAGCGGTGGGGCCCGCAGGCCGGCCCTCGCCCCCGGATGCGGCCCGCTCCGCCAACGCC
>DAHWHV010000513.1 GCA_027335545.1 Clostridia bacterium | reverse complement strand
TCGCCCCACGCGGTCAGGTGGCCCATCTTACGGCCCGGCCGCGCGCCGTCCTTCCCATACAGGTGCAGGCGCACCCCGGGCACGGCCAACGCGGCGGCGAAGTCCGGCTGGCCCCCGTCCGGCCAGAGCTCGCCCAGCAGGTTGGCCATGGCCACGGGGGCGCAGGGGGTCGTCGCCCCCAGCGGCAGGTCGCAAAGGGCGCGCAGCAGCTGCTCGAACTGGGAGGTCGGGCAGGCCTCCAGGGTATGGTGGCCGGAGTTGTGCGGGCGGGGGGCGATCTCGTTGACGAGCAGGCGCCCGTCGGGGCAGAGGAAGAGCTCGACGGCGATCAGGCCGACCACGCCGAGGCCGGTGGCGATGGTGGTGGCGATGCACCGCGCCGCGGCCGCGACGGGGGCGGGCAGGGTGGCTGGGGCCAGCGTGAGGTCGAGGATGCCGTGGCGGTGGCGGTTCTCCGCCGGCGGGAAGCAGGCCGTGCGCCCATCGGCGCCGCGGGCGCAGATGACAGAGAGTTCCCGCGCGAAGTCGACGCGGGCCTCGAGGATCAGCGTGTCGGCGGCCCGGGCCAAGGCCGCGCGCGCCGCCTCGGCCTCGGCCGGCGTGTGCACCACGGCCTGGCCCTTGCCGTCGTAGCCGGAGGTCGCCGTCTTCAGCACCGCCGGCAGGCCCGTGTGCGCCAGCGCCGCGGGAAGGTCGGCGGGGCCGCGCACGGCCGCGAACGCCGGAACGGCGCAGCCCAGGGCGGCGATCGCCTCCTTCTCGCGCACCCGGTGCTGGGCGACGCGCAGGACGGCGCCGCCGGGGCGCACGGGGCAGAGGGCCTCCGCGGCGGCCACGGCGGCGGGCGCGACGTTCTCGAACTCGTAGGTCAGCACGTCGACCTCGGACGCCAGGGCCGCCGCCGCGCTCGCATCCGCCAGGTCCCCCGCGAAGTGCCGGTCTGCGACCTGCGCCGCCGGGCTGTACGGGTCCGGGTCCAGGACGGCCGTCCGGTAGCCCATGCGCCGGGCCTCCAGGGCCAGCATGCGCCCCAGCTGGCCGCCGCCGATGATGCCGATGCGGGAACCCGGGGGCAGAGACACCGCGTTGGCGCCTGCTGGGCGGCGTGCGGGCCGGGCGAGGCCTCGGTCGGCGCACGCGGGCCCGCTCAGGCTCTCCCCCTTTCCAAGTCGTGGGCGTCGTTGCCTCCACAGGTGTCGTGGCTCGTTCGTCCGCTGGACTCCGGGGGGCTTCCCCCGCTGCGGCGCCGGCCATCGCGCCCCGGGCGGCGCGGCGCCCGCGCCACCTCAGCCCTCGGTCGCCGCCCGCTCCTCCGCCGCCCGGTACCCCTCCAGGCGCTGGCGCAGGGCGGCTTCCCCCACCGCCAGGAAACGCGCCGCCAGCAGGGCCGCGTTCACGGCCCCGGCCCGGCCGATGGCCACGGTGCCCACCGGCACGCCGCGGGGCATCTGGACGATCGAGAGCAGGGAGTCCATGCCCCCCAGGTGCGCGCTCGGGACCGGGACCCCGATCACCGGCAGCAGGGTCTTGGCGGCCACCATGCCCGGCAGGTGGGCCGCGCCGCCCGCGCCGGCGATGATCACTTGCAGGCCCCGATCGGCGGCCTCGGCGGCGAAGCGGAACATCCGGTCCGGGGTGCGGTGCGCGGAGACGATGGCCACCTCGTGCGGCACGTCCAGGCGGTGCAGCGTGTCCACCGTATGCTGCATGGTCTCCAGATCCGAGCGGCTGCCCATGATCACCGCGACCAGGGGCTGGGCGGGCATCGCTGCGACCTCCCATCGGTGCGCCACCGGGGCCTGACGCGGCGCCCGTGCGGCGCTGGGTGGCCCTCCGCCTCCGGGGCACCACCACCCCACGCCAGCCGCCGGGCGGGCGGGCGGGACGGCCATGAGCGTGGCGCGTGGGGGCACACGCGGGGATGCGCCCCCACGCGGGACTGGCGCCCCCCCCCCACGCGGTCGAGGGCGCGGTCAAAGCCCGGGGGGCGCCGGGGCCTACCCGGGGCACCGACCACCGGGGCCGGCAGGCGTGGCCACACACCCGGGCAGGGGGCGGGGGTAGGGCGCCGCCTCGGCGGCGCCCTACCCCGTCACCGCCCCGTCCGCCGCCGAGGAGACCAACCGGGCGTACTTGCCGAGCACGCCGCTGGAAACCCGCAGGGGTGGCTCCACCCACGCCGCCCGCCTCGCCGCCAGTTCCTCCGCGGGGAGCGCCACAGACAGCACCCCGGCCTCCCCGTCCACGGTCACCACGTCCCCGTCGCGCAGCAGGGCGATCGGGCCACCGACCTGGGCCTCGGGCGCGACGTGGCCCACCACGAGGCCGTGGGTGCCGCCGGAGAAGCGGCCGTCGGTGATCAGGCCGATGGCCTCCCCCAGGCCCTTGCCCACCACGATCGCCGTGATCGCCAGCATCTCCCGCATCCCGGGCCCGCCCTTGGGCCCCTCGTAGCGGATCACGACCACATCCCCCGGGCGCACGCGATCGGCGACGACGGCCTCCGTGGCCGCCTCCTCCGAGTCGAAGACGCGCGCCGGGCCCGTGATGCTCGTGCGCCGCAGGCCGGAGACCTTGGCCACGGCCCCCTCGGGGGCGAGGTTGCCCCGCAGCACCACCAGCGGGCCGGTGGGGCGCAGCGGGTGGTCGAAGTCGGCGACGACGCGCTGGCCGGGCCGCAGCGGCCCGGCGGCGCGCAGGTTCTCCTCCAGGGTCGCCCCCGTGACGGTCAGGCCGTCGCCGTGCAGCAGGCCCTTGGCCAGCAGCAGCTTCATCACCGCCGGCACCCCGCCGGCCTCCCCCAGGTCCTTCATGACCATGGCCCCGCTGGGGCGCAGGTCGCAGAGGTGGGGCACGCGCGGGCCGATGCGCTCGAAGTCCGCCAGCCCCAGGTCGACCCCGATCGTGCGGGCGATCGCCGTGAGGTGCAGCAGGGCGTTGGTCGAGCCGCCCAGGGCCATCACCACGGTGATCGCGTTCTCGAAGGCCTCCTTGGTCAGGATGTCCCGCGGGTAGAGGCCGCGGCGCAGGAGGTTCACCACGGCCGCCCCGGCCGCCTCGGCGTCGCGCAGCTTGTCCGGGGAGACGGCGACGTTGCAGGCGCTGCCGGGCAGGCTCATCCCCATGGCCTCGATCGCCGAGGCCATCGTGTTCGCCGTATACATGCCCCCGCAGGACCCGGGGCCGGGGCAGGCCGCGCACTCCACGCGGTGGAGCGCCGCGGCGTCCATCCGGCCGCTGTTGTACTGCCCCACCGCCTCGAAGACGCTGACGATGTCCACCGGCCGGCCGTCCACCTCGCCGGGGAGGATCGACCCCCCGTAGACGAAGACGGCCGGCACGCCGCAGCGGGCGATCGCCATCAGGCAGCCGGGCATGTTCTTGTCGCAGCCGCCAATCGCCACCAGGGCATCCATCCGCTGGGCGCCGACCACGGTCTCGATCGAGTCGGCGATGACCTCGCGGCTGGGCAGGGAGTAGCGCATCCCCTCGTGGCCCATGGCGATGCCGTCGCTGACGGTGATGGTGTTGAAGATCTGTGGTGCGCCGCCGGCCGCCCTGGCCCCGGCCTTGGCCGCGGCGGCCACCTTGTCCAGGTGGGCGTTGCAGGGGGTGACCTCGCTCCAGGCGCTGGCCACGCCGATCAGGGGGCGCTCGAAGTCCTGATCGCTGAAGCCCACGGCGCGGAGCATCGCCCGGTTGGCGGCGCGGAAGGGGCCCTCATGCGCGACGCGGCTGCGGATCTTGAGATCGGCCTCCGAAGGCAAGTGCGTGACCTCCTCGGCAATGCGGCCGCGACGGCGGGCACCCCCGCCGGGCGCGCGGCCGGTGCGGCAGCGGGGCATGACCGCGCCCATTCGACACGGCGCCGGCCGATCCCCTGCGCTGCGGGGCTTGGACTCATCCCAGGCGCCGGCGCGCCGGCAACCCGGGAGCGGGCGCGCTCCGGCGCAGCGGCGGCGGCCTGCGGGGCGGTGGTCGACCCACGGGGCGCGCCTGCCCGCACGAGGCCGCCCGAGGGCGAGGGCACCCGTGCGCGGCGCCCAAAAGGCCGGGGGGACCCGCCCCGGG
>DAHWHV010000500.1 GCA_027335545.1 Clostridia bacterium | reverse complement strand
CGGGATAGTTCCATCCCTCTGAAGCGCCTTCCGCCCGTCACATCAAGCAAATCCCCGATCTCGGCCCCCGGTCGCATGCTTCCCTATCCCCATACCCCCACCCCGCCGCCCGCCCTAAAAGTGCGAAACTCCACAAAGGGGAACGCAACCAGAGGGGAATGCAACCAGAGGGGAATGCAACCAGAGGGGAATGCAACCAGAGGGCGCGGGCCGCCACGGGCCGCGCCCGCCGCGGCACACGCCGGGGTCCGCCGGCGATCATGGAGGAGCCGGGTGGGGGAGGCTCGACCCCCGAGGTGGCCGGTGGCCGCGCGTGCGGCCAGGTGGGGCCGGGTCGGTTCCAACCCTCCACCGTCCGCGCCCAGGTCCGCGCCCAGGTCCGCGCCACCGTCTGCGCCCAGGTCCGCGCGGCCTCGGCCGTCCGACCCCGGATCCGCCTCCAGCCCCGCGCCGGGGCGCTGACCCACCACCGTCTGGGGGTGCTGGGCGCCGTTGCCGTTGGCGGCAGCAATCCGTGCCGCCCCGGGCGTTCCCGGCCGGGTCCCGGAAGAGGAGCCGCGGGGGCGGCGGCGTAAAGGGGCCCGAGTTCCCCTGCGCGCGCGCCGCCTACACTCACAAAGCGCGCCGTGGCGTGCGAATAGGGAGGGGACGGCCAGCGCGGCCCCTCCCCTCCGGGGCGCGGCGCGCATAGGCTGCAGGGCGCGGGGCCACAGGCGGGGCGCGACGGCGAGCGGGTGGCGCGGTCCGGTGCCTCCCTGGGAGGCGTCGGCGGCGAAAAGGGGAGTTAGAGGGTTGCGTGCTTGGCGGATTGGTGGCGACACGGCGCTCCGGGGCGAAGTGCGCGTCGGGGGCAGCAAATACTCGGCCCTCGCGGCGATCCCCGCCTGTGCCCTGGCGGAGGAACCCTCCACCCTGCGCAACGTACCGGACATCGTCGATGTGGCCGCCTACCTGGAGATGCTCTCCGCCTGCGGCGCGCGCGTGACCCGCGACGGCTCGACCGTGGTGATCGATCCCCGGGGCATCTCCCGCCATTCCCTTCCCGAGGCCTGGAGTGCCTCGCTGCGCGCGTCGACGTATATGCTGGCGGTGCAACTGGTCCTTTGGGGTCGAGCCGAACTCGGCTTGCCCGGAGGCGATCGGATTGGCACGCGGCCCTTGGATCTCCACGTGAAGGCGCTGCAGGCGATGGGTGCCGACGTGGGGCCCTCGGCCGACGGCCGCGCCCTTTGTGGTCAGGCGACCAGGTTGCACGGCGCCTACATCTACTTCGACCAGCCCAGCGTGGGCGCGACCGTGCAGGCCCTGTTGGCCGCCGTGCGGGCCGAGGGTGAGACCCGGATGGAGAACGCCTACGTCGGTCCGTTCATCGTCGATCTGGCCAACATGCTGCGGGCGATGGGTGCCGACATCCATGGTGTCGGCACGACCTCGGTGCGGGTGCGCGGGGTCCGGGCCCTGCGCGGGGTCGACCACACCCTGATCGGCGACCAGGCCGAGGCCTTCGCCTTTCTGACCGCGGCCGCCGCCACCGGTGGGCGGGTCCGGGTCTGGGGCATCGAGGCCGATGACGTAGGGGCCGGCCTGGCCAAACTGGGCGAGGCCGGCTGCGGCTCCCGCCGTGGTCCGGGCTGGGTGGAGTTGCGGGGACCCGCGCGCCTCCGACCGCTGGAGGTGAAGACGGGTCCCCTGCCGGCCTTTTACACCGACTACCACCCGCCCCTGGCCGCAGCCCTGGCCACGGCCGCCGGCGCCAGCCGCATCGAGGAGACCCAATGGCGGGAACGCTTCGGCTACGCGGACGGACTGCAGCGGATGGGTGCCGATGTGCGGGTGGAGGGGCACTGCGCCGTGATCCGGGGGGCGCGCCTGCACGGGGCGAGCGTCCAGGCCGGGGAGAGTCGGGCAGCCGCGGCGTACGCGATCGCCGGGTTGGCCGCCAAGGGGGACAGCCTGGTCACCGGCGTGGAGCACGTCGAGCGGGTCTGCGAGCACTTCGTCGCGAAGCTGCAGGCGTTGGGTGCCGAAATCGCCGAGACCGTGCTGGAGGCGGCGGCTACGGTCGATGCATAGCGGTGGCCGCAGGGGGCTCGGTCGCCGTGTGGCCACCGCCCCTCCGCACCGGGCCGTCCTGCCGATCTGCCGCCCCTCCGTCCTGCCGTCCGGAGTCCTGCCGCCCGGAGTCCTGCCGTCCGGAGTCCTGCCGTCCGGAAAGGAGGCATCCCCGCACCACATGCCAAGGCCCATCCCGCTCGACGTCTGCTGGTGTTGGCAGGAGGCCCAGGTCCCCCCCAGGGCCCTGGTCGCCGTGATCGATGTGCTGCGCGCGACGAGTACGATCGTCACCGCCCTGGCGGCCGGCGCGGCCTCGGTGCGACCCGTGGACTCCGCGTCGGAGGCCCTGGCGCTCCGGGATTCTACCCCCGGGTGTCTGCTGGCCGGCGAGCGCGGGGCGCTGCCGATCCCCGGTTTCGACTACGGGAACTCCCCCGCCACCCTCCTGAATGCGGGCGTTGCGGGGAGGCAGTTGGTCCTGGCCACCACCAACGGCAGCCGCGCCCTGGCCATGGCGGCCCGCCGCGCCGAGTGCGTGACCGCCCTGTCCCTGTTGAATGTGGAGGCGGTGGCGGCGGCCTGCGCGGCGGCCCGACCCGAATCCCTCTACGTCCTGTGCTCCGGTACGGAGGGTCGGTTCTCCGCCGACGATGCCTATGTGGCGGGGGCGTTGCTCGATCGCCTGGACGTCCTGGCGGCGGGGGCCTACGTCTGGACGGAGACGGCACGGGCGGTCGCCTGGCTGTACCGGGGTGCACCGGGGCCGGCCTTCGCCGCGCTGGCGG
>DAHWHV010000427.1 GCA_027335545.1 Clostridia bacterium | reverse complement strand
TCGCGCCGGGCCCGGCCGGCGCCCCCGCGCCCGGTCGTTGGCCCGCCGGGTCGCGAGCCGCCCCGGACCCCCGTCGCGTCTCCGCGCCCGCTCCCCGCCCGCTCCGCGCCCGCTCCGCGCCTGCTCCGCGAAGGAGGTGGCCACCTTGCCCTTTTCCCTGGCGGCCCTGACCGACGAGATCGCCGCCGACCTCGATCCCGCCCTCTCCACCATGGCCTCGACCGGCATCCCCCGCGCGGAGCTGCGCACCGTGCACGGCAAGAACATCCTCGACCTCACGCAGGAAGAGGCGCGCCAAACGCTCCGAGCCGTGCGGGCGGCCGGCCTGTCCGTCTCCGGCCTCGCCTCGCCGGTCGGCAAGAGCCCCCTGGACCAACCACGCGAGGTCGAGGAGGCCCGCCTGCGCCGGGCCCTGGAACTGGCCGCCACGCTGGAGACCGACCGCATCCGCGTCTTCAGCTTCTACCCGCCGGCCGGGCCGCCAACGGCGGAGCAGGGCGAGGAGGTCTGCCGGCGCCTGCAGCGGTGGGCGCGCCTGGCCGAGCACGCGGGCGCCGTACTGGTGCTGGAGAACGAGGTCGGCCTGTGGGGCGATGTCCCGGAGCGCTGCCTCCGCCTGCTGGCGGGGGTCTCCTCCCCCGCCCTGCGCTTCGCCTGGGACCCCGCGAACTTCCTGCGTTCCGGCGTGGCGCGCCCCTACGACGCCGGGTGGGGGGCCCTGGGACCCTTCGTCGCCTGTGCGCACGTGAAGGATTGCCGGGCCGCGGCCGACGGCCCCCACACCCTGCCCGGGGAGGGGGACGGGCAGTGGCCCGAACTCCTGGCCGCCCTCGCGGCGCGCGGCGGGGCGCCGTTGGTCATGGAACCGCACCTGCAGGTGGCCGGTCACTCCGTGGGCTTCACCGGCCCGGAGCGCTTCCTGGAGGCCGTGGCCGCCCTCCGTGCGCTGCTGCCCTGAGCCGCGGGCCCTCCGGATCCGCTACAATGGCCCTCGGTGCCCTCGGCGGCTGTGGCGCCGAGCCCGGCGGGGTGGGGACGGCGCGGCGCCGCCGCCTGCACGCGACCGGGCTCGTGCGTGCGGTGCGCGGGGTCAACCCCACCCGACCGAGGTGACCCCCGACGGGTAGTGACACCTACCGCCCGGAGATGCCCCTGGTCGTCCAGAGCGACCACACACTGCTGCTCGAGGTGGAGAACCCCCACTTCGCCGAGGCCCGCGACGCCCTGCTGGGCTTCGCCGAGTTGGTGCGCAGTCCCGAGCACGTCCACACCTATCGGCTGACGCCCCTTTCCCTGTGGAACGCCGCCGCCTCGGGCATCCCCGCGGAAGCCGTGCTGGGCGCCCTGGAGCGCTGGGGGAAGTTCCCCCTGCCCGACAACGTGCGGACGACCGTGCTCGACCAGGGCCGGCGCTTCGGGCGCATCCAGTTGCTGGCCGACGGGGGCGAGTTGTACCTGGCCTCGGCGGACCCCCTGCTGCTGGAGGAGGTCTGGAACCACAAGTCCATCCGGCCCCACCTCGCCGAGCGGGTGGGCCCCGGCCGCATCCGCGTCCAACCCCTGGCGCGCGGCCACGTCAAGCAGGCCCTGCTCAAGGCGGGGCACCCCGTGCTCGACCAGGCGGGCTACACCCCGGGCGCCCCCCTGCCCCTGGCCCTCCTCGCGGAGACCAAAGACGGCGGCGAGCCATGGGCCCTGCGCGCCTACCAGCGGGAGGCCATCGACGCGTACTGGGGCGGCGGGGGCCCCACGGGCGGCAGTGGCGTGATCGTGCTGCCCTGCGGGGCCGGCAAGACGCTCGTGGGCATCGGGGCCATCGGGCGCGTGCAGGCGCAGACCCTGATCCTCTGCGCGAACACGACCTCGGTGCACCAGTGGATGCGGGAACTCCTGCAACGGACCGACCTCGGCCCGGACCAGATCGGGGAATACACGGGCGCGGTCAAGGAGATCTACCCGGTCACCGTCGCCACCTACCAGATCCTGACCCACCGGGCGCGGCGCCGGGACCCCGAGACGGAGGGGGGGCTGCGGGGCCGGCGGTCGCAACCCCAGACCGCCGCCGAGGCGGAGGCGGAGTTCCCCCACCTGCGCCTCTTCCAGGAACGCGACTGGGGCCTGGTGATCTACGACGAGGTCCACCTGCTGCCCGCACCCATCTTCCGCGTCACGGCCGATATCCAGGCGCGGCGGCGCCTGGGGCTGACCGCCACGCTGCTGCGCGAGGACGGGCGGCAGGACGACGTGTTCGCGCTGATCGGGCCCAAGAAGTTCGAGGTCCCGTGGCGCGTCCTGGAGGGGCAGGGCTGGATCGCCACGGCCATCTGCCACGAACTGCGGGTGGACCTCCCGGAGGCCCTGCGACCCGCCTACGCCGTCCTGGACGGGGCGGAGCGCTTCCGCCTCGCCGCGGAGAACCCCATGAAGGTCGACCTGGTGCGCGAGTTGCTCCGGCGGCACGCCCAGGATCGCGTGCTGGTCATCGGCCACTACGTGGACCAGTTGGCGACCCTGGCCCAGGCCGTCGGCGCCCCTCTGCTGTCCGGCAAGACGCCCCAGCGCGAGCGGGAGCAACTCTTCGCCGCCTTCCGCGCGGGCGAGCTGCCCGTGCTCGTCGTCAGCCGGGTGGCGAACTTCGCCATCGATCTGCCCGACGCCGGCGTGGCCATCGAGGTCTCCGGGCTTTACGGCTCGCGGCAGGAGGAGGCGCAACGCCTGGGCCGCATCCTGCGCCCCAAGTCCGACGGCCGGCCGGCCACCTTCTATGCCCTGGTCAGCCGCGACACGGTGGAGCAGGACTTCGCCCACAAGCGCCAGCTGTTCCTCACCGAGCAGGGCTACCGCTACATCATCCGCCACGCGGAACGCACGGATAGCCCTGGAGCGGGCGGCGGGGAGGGTGCCGCCGCCGACCCCGAGCCGCCGGCGAACGTGGTCCCCCTGCGGCGGGGCGGCCGATGAGGCTGCTGGACGCCCTGCGCGGGCTGCCGGAGCGCGCCCTGGCGCCCTACCGCGGCCTCGTGGACACCTGGGAGGGCGGGCTGACCGAACTGGTCCAGCGCCTCACCGCCCCGGAGCGGGTCGCGGCTGTGGTCGGCGCCCTGGCGCCGGAGTCGTTGCTGGCCCTGCGCATCCTGTGGGTGCACGCCCTGCCCGGCATGCAGCCCTGGCTGTTCCAAACCGTGTTCAGCAAGCACGACGCCGGTGGCGCCGAGCGGGCCCTGGAGCCGCTGGTCGCGCAGGGGTTGCTGCTGCCGCCGCTCTCCGCCGCCGGGCAAGTGGCGCTGGCCGACGAGGTCCGGCCGGCCGTCGGGGCCCTCGCCGAGGCCTGGCTGATGGAGACGGGCTTCTGGCTCCCCGCGGACGCGGCGCCCGCAGGTCCGGTGCGCGTCGACCCGGCCGGGGTCGTCGCGGACCTGGCGCGGGTGCTGGGGGCGATGCGCGCTGGGGTGCGCGTCCGCCAGCAGGATCCCGTCGTCTACCAACTCGACCAGAAGCGTCTCCAGGGCGCCTGCGACACGGGGGCCCTGCCGGCGCTGCCGCCCGCGCATCCGGCGCTGACGCTCTGGCCCGGGTATGCCCCCTCCCTCGGCCCACCGCTGTGCGCCGCGATCTCCTACGGCCTGCTGGCGGCACGCGACGGCGCGTGGCGGGACGCGGCGGAGGCGGCGAGCTGGGTGGCGTTGCCCCCGGCCCTGCAGTGGGCGGGCCTGGTCCGACTGTGGGCGGGCCTCTGCGCGCGGTCCACCACCGATGCGCTCATGCCGTTCGTGCTGGAGCGCGTGACCCTCGGGCAGTGGTGCCGTCCCGTGCTCCTGGCGCGCTGGCTCAACCAGTTCACGGCCGTGCGCCCCCCGGCCCGGGAGGCCCTGATCCAAAACCTCCTCGTGGGGCTTGGCGTGCGCTGGGGCGTCCTGGAGTGGGCCGCCGCCCCCGTCGGCCCGGCCGACGACGGCGCCGGGATCGCCGTCCGCCTCACGCCCGGCGCTGCCGCAGCGCTGGCCGGCGGGGAGCCTGTGCCCTTCCCCGCAATGGACGAGCCCCCCCTGGTCCAGGGGACCTTCGACGTCCTAGCCGGCCCGCGCACCCCGACGACGGCGCTGTGGGTGTTGGAGTTGTGGGCCGAGCGCGTCGGACTCGACCGCTTCGCCACCTACCGCTTGACGCGCCGCTCCGTGGCCGCGGCGGCCCGCAGCGGCGACCGCCCCGCCGATCTCCTGGCGCTGCTGGGCACCTCGCCCGGCGGGGTGCCGCAGAACGTGGCCTTCAGCGTGGAGGACTGGGCCGCCCAGGGCGGCCACCTCAGCGCGGAGCTGGCCGTGCTGCTGCGTTGCGGGGAGGAGTCCGTGGCCACCCTGGCCGCCAGCGGGGCGCTGCGCGGCTGTGAGCCCCTCGGTCCCGGCGTCTGGTGCGTCCCGGCCGAGCACATCGGCCCCGTGTGGCGCGCCCTCGCGACAGCCGGCTTCCAGGTCGGCGGCGGGGACGCGCAACACTGGCGGGATCGCCTGCGGGTCGAAGACGCCCCCAAGGCGCACCTCCCCCACCCCGTCCTCCCCTGGCCGGGGGCCCTCCGCTTGGCCCTGCCCCAAAGCACCCCCGCCGCCGCCCCGGGAGGGGCGGGGCACGGCGCCCCGCCTG
>DAHWHV010000257.1 GCA_027335545.1 Clostridia bacterium | reverse complement strand
CGCCGCCGGACTCCGCCGCCCCCCTGCCGGCGCGGGGGTTCATCAGCGCGGCGAGGGTGGCCGCGCACTTCGGCGTGACCCCCAAGACCGTGTACCGGTGGATGGAGTCTGGGCGCATCCGCTTCGAGCGGCGGCCGGGGGGCAGCTACCGCATCCCGGCAGCGCAATTCCACGCCAGCGATGGGATCCAGCAGGGGGCACCGGGGTCGGACGATTGAGGCACCCCTGCGGTTCGGGCGGGGTGCGATCCCGCGCGCTGGGTAGGGATAGGGGCGGCGCCCCTATCCCTCCGCCCCGAGGACCGCTCCGGGGGGCAGGACGAGGCGTGTGGCCAAGTCCAGCCGCCACCCGGCCGGGGCGACGCGCGCGTACACCCCACCCAGGGGAGCGCTCCCCTGCGGCGACCCGAGGTGGCGGCGAGGCACCGTGCCGGCCACCGGCTCGGGTTCGTCGCCGCCCAGCGCCAGGAGCGTCCCGGATCGGACCTCAGCCTGCCAGCCGGGCCGCACGACGACGGTGCTGCGCTGGTCCAGGACGACGGCCTGCACGCCAGCGGTCAGCGCGGCGCCGAAGACCGCCCCGATGCGGGAGGCCGCCTGCGGCCCCGCCGCCACCAGCGCACGCGGAATCCAGCCCAGGCCCCGTTCCAGACCCCTTGGCCCCCCGCCCGCCTCGGTCTCCTCGGCGGAGGGCAGGTGCCAGGCCCCCACCACCTCCACCGCCGGTCCCAGGGCAGCCACCGTCGCCCCGCGCATGAGCGCCGCCGCCAGGGCGGCCTCGACGGCTGTGCCGCGGAGCACCCCCAGGAGCAGGCCGGGGTCCCCGCCGCCCAGCACCAGCAGGTCGGCGGCCGCGACGCGCGCGGCCACCGCCGGGTCCTCGGCCGCCGCGCGCGTCGCCACGCCCAAGGTTTCCGCGTGCTCCATCCCGAAGCGGCGCAGGTAGCGACGGTAGCGTTCCCCGGCGGCGGCGAAGCCGTAGGCGGCGGCGGGCAGGATCAGGGCGCGGGCCTGGCGGCCGCCGGCCTCGCGGATGAGCTCCACGACCAGATCGTCGGCTAAGCCCCCCACGGCCAGGACGAGGCTGCCCCGCAAGCGCACGTGGAAGCCGCGCGTCGCCCCGGCCGCCCGCAGGACCCTGCGCGGCCGCGGCGCGCCCACTCGGCCGCGCGGCGCGGCGATGGCTTGGGCCAGCATCTGCGACCACTCGCTGACCGCGTTGCCGAGCTCCCCCAGTTGCAAGTGGCCGCCATCCTCCTCGGGGGCCGATCCCACCGTCCAGCGCCAGCCCGTGCCCCGCCGTCCGCACCCGCACCGGGGCGAGGCTCCTCCCCGCACCGCACAGCAGCCTTCCCCCACTATACACGCGTCGCGAGTCGTTGCCGCGCGGAATGTGGCGACCACGCCCGAGGCCGCCGATCCGGCCGCGGATCACGCGCGCCTCCGCCCGCGGCGCGCCCGCGCGCGGCCCGGCGCCAGGAGCGCCGGCCTCACACGTTCACGCCGAGGACCCCGCCCACCGTTCCGGCCACGGCGCCGAGCACCAGCCGCTGCAGCGCCCCGCCGAAGGTCAGCGTTCCGGGGAAGAGCAGGGGCGAGAGCAGCAGGGAGACCGCGACGTACAGCAACCCGACCAGCAAGCCGTGCCCCCAGCCCAGGGTGTGGGCCAGGTGCGCCCCGTATCCGGCCCCCAGCACCAAGCTGGCCATGCCTAGGGCGAAGAGGAAGGCGCTGGCGCTACGCTCGCTGATGGGCGTCGCGTAGACGGCCAGCGCCAGCAGTCCGGCGCCGGCCAGGCTGATGACGAAGGTCGCCAGGACCCCGGAGAGCACGGCCCCCGCCCGCAGGCGCGGGCCGCGGCCGGCGTCCAGCGCGGTGGAGGCGGGCGAGAACGAGGAAGTCGGCATGGACTCACCCCCGGCAACCGGCGCGGCGCAGGCCGCCGCCCCGCGTCGCTGCGACGCTATGCGCCATGTGGGGCCGGCATGCCTCGCCGCCATGGCCGCCTTGGGAGGGCGCCCGCGGCTTCCCAGCGTGGTCGGGGGGGCGACGCGGCAGACTGTGCTTGCTCGGGCGGCCGAGGACGCGGAGGAGGCGAGACGCCTGGCACGAAGGCGGAAGCCGGCTCTGCCGGAGGCGGACGGAGCCCTGGATCGGATGAAGTACGAGGTGGCCGAGGAACTCGGCCTGCGCGACGACATTCGTCGGCGCGGCTGGGGCGAGATGACGACCCGCGAGGTCGGCACGATCGGCGGCCACATGGTGCGGAAGATGGTCCACTTTGCGGAACACCACCTGGCCGGCACCGAGAACGGTCCGGAGGGCGGCCCGGAGCGGCGGGGCGACTAACCGCGGCGATGCGGCGGGGTCGTTGGCCGCGAACGACGCAGGGGGGCCCGAAGAGACGCCCGAGCCACGGGGTTCCGGCCAAGCGGCCGGAGCCCCGTTTGGGTGGGGGCGGGGCGGCTCGCGGCGACGGGGAAAACGCGCGGCGGGGGCGCCACGGCGGGGCCGCGGCGAGAGGCCGAGGCGCCCTAGCCGCAGGGCCCGGAGGCCGGCTCGGGGCTTGCGCCGTTGCTCGGGGCCGGCTGCCCGGGGAGGCCTGGGTCGAAGCCCAGGATCAGGCCGTGGCCATCGGTCTGCAGCCGGAGGTCGGCGGCCCGGCTGGCCTCCACCGTGGTCACATGGGCGGCCGCCAGGCGCTGCAGGATCGAGGTGTCGGGGGCGACCCCGGCCGCCGGTTCGATGATCGCCAATCGCGGGGCCACGGCGTGGAGGAAGGCGGGGGCCAGGGCATCGGGCGCGGCGTGGTCGGGTACCTCCAGGACCTGGGCGCCGAGATCCGGACCCAGGCGCTGGACGGCCTGCAGGTCGACGGGGTCGATGCCGCCCGCCAGCAGCATGCGGACGCTGCCGACGACCAGGCGGACCAGGCCCGGTTGCGAGGGCAGGGCGCCCGGTTGGGCGAGGTCCGCCGACGGCCACAGGACCTCCAGCTTCGCCGCCCCCAGGGAGACGGAGGCCCCCCGCTCGGCGGGCCGGACGGGCGCGCCCTGGGCGCGGGCGGCGTCCAGGACGGCCGTGTGCGCCGGGCATGAGCTGCCGGGGACCAGGTCGAGCACGCGCTCCACAGGCACGCTGTTGAGCACCGAGACGAGCCCCAACGCCGTGCCGGCCCGCCCGCTGGTCAGCACCGCGGCGGCGAGGCGCGGGATGCCCAAGGCCCGCAGCCGGGAGACGACCGCGTCACCGATACGGGGGGACCCGCCGTCGACGAGCATGGCCTGCCCGCCGCTGACCACCAGCACGGCCCGCCCGCTGCCGCCGGGCAGGATGTCCACCCGCACGTTCCCGGCGGTGTGCGCGGCGGCGCCAGGGGCACTGGCGGACCCGGTGGCGCCGGCCG
>DAHWHV010000394.1 GCA_027335545.1 Clostridia bacterium | reverse complement strand
ACGCCCGCGCGCGCCATCACCTCGACACTCACGGCGCCACCCCCGTCCCTTGGCCCGGGCCGGCGGCCCCCGCGCCCGCCGTGGGCGGGGCGTAGGCCCGCGCCTCCGCCTGGGTGACCCAGGTCACCGCCTGCCGTCCAGAACCCAGCACCCCCAGCGCCCCCAACCGCACGGTGACCCGCGCCGCCACACGGCAGGCGGGACCCAGGGCCACCGCTTGAAAGCTGACCGTGGTCAGAGCCGAACGCGTCAGGTTCGCCCGCCAGGCGTTGGCGGCCGCCTGCGGTCCCGCCGTGGGACGGACGGCCGCCGTCACCCCGTAGATCCGGCCGCGTGCGTCGACACGCTCGGTCCAGACGCCCTGGGTGGCGCAGGCCAGGGCCGCGGCATCGGCCGCGGACTGGGCGCGCGCGCGCGCTGCCAAGGCAAGGGCGAGACCCGATACGCCTAGGGCGACGAGGACGAGCAAGGCCAGAATCAGCACGCCCAGGACCAGGGCCTGGCCGCGCTCGCCGCGCAGCGCGTGAAGCAAGGTCCCTCACTCCTCCGGAAACTCGGCGCCGGCCTGCAGACGGAACACGTGGCCCGCCGATCGGCCGCCGAGCAGCGACCCGAGCGGGGGGAACAGGTCCACCTCGGCGTAGGTGAGGACAACGGCAGCCGTCCCGCCGGGGACCCCCGGGTCGGAGCACGTCGCTTGAAAGCTCCACTGCCCGTAGGCCGACGGCATCGCCGCCAGCGAGCCGACCACCAGCCCGCGGCCGAGGGCCGCACGGGCGGCGGTCTCGGCGTCGGCCCACCAAGAGGCCACCCCCTGGCCGCACTCGATGGCGGCGAGGCGGGCGCTCGCCCTCGCCGCGTTGGTGACCACGGCCTTGGCCACCGCGGCCAGGCCGAAGGCCATCGTCGCCATCAACACCGCGATCAGCAACGGCAACACCAGCACGGTCTCGACGAGCGCGGCCCCGTCCGCAGCCAGCGCGCGCCGCCCACCGCCCACCGCTGCCCCTAGACCCGCGCCACCGCCCCGTCGCCGCCAGACACGCACACCGTCCACCTCCATTCCCCTCCCGCCGCGGGCGTCCCGCGCGGAACGCCCGCCCACCGGGGCAGGCTGCCTGCGGGGGCCCCCCGCGGGGGTGCCCCCGCCGCGGCCGCATGGCTCACTGGCAGGACGATGCGGATCCCGCCGCCGTGCTCTGCAGGCAGTTGCTGATGCCGTTCAGGTTGCTGAGCAGCCCGTTCTTGACCGCGACCAGGCCGACCACCGCCAGCATGGCGATGATGGCGACGACCAGGACGTACTCCGGCACCTCCGCGCCGCGTTCGCCGGCCAGCGCCGGCCAAAAGCGAGCACGCCAGGCGCGAGCCAACGCGCGGGCCAGGTCCAGGACCTGTAGCGTCAACACCCTTCTCACCTCCTTTGCGGGCCGTGCGCGCGCGCAGCGGCGCCTATCGTCCAGGGCGTGCGGGCACGCGGGTAGACGCAGGCACGAGAGCGGCGCCGTGCGCCGCCGCGCCACCCCGGTCGGGAGCGGGGTGGCGGGGCGAGGCACGGGCGCACCGGCAAGGGGAGCGAGGCACCTACCGTCAGCGGCGTCGCCGGGAGCAGCGGGCCGCTCGGCGGCGCGGGACGGGTCACCCGCCGACCCGCGCCCCGAAGCGGCCACCGCGCAACGCCCGCCGAGCCGAGGGGGGGGCGCGCTGGGCAGCCTGCACAAGCCGTGCGCCGGGTCTGCCGCGCCGGCCGCGGCCCCAACGCACGGCACGGCCGGCGCTCACCGGGGGCGGAGCGTCCCGCGGGACGCTCCGCCGCGGGAGAGCCCCGGGCGACGGATCGCGGCATGACCCTCTTCAGTGGCCCCCTAAGGCCCCAACCACCAGCGCGAGAGCCGGGTACCCGAGGATCAGCAGAATGGATGGGAGGATGAAGACCGCCACCGGTAACACGATGGCCGCGCCGGCGCGGTTGGCCTGCTCCTGCGCGGTGAGCTGACGCCGCCCGCGCACCACCCCCGCCAGATCGCGCAACGCGTGCGCCGTCCGCGAGCCGAAGCGCCCGGCCCGGGCCAACGCCTCGCAAAGCAGGCGCACGTCGGGGTGGCCGAGGTGCTCGGCCACGTCGGCCAGCGCGTGTTCCGACCACTGGCCAAGGCCCCGTTGGCGCTGCATGCCCGCGAAGGCGGCGCTGAGCAGCCCGGGAAACTCTGCGGCCACCTGCTCCAGCGCGCTGTCCAGGGAGAGGCCGGCCTGCGCGGTGAGCGCCAGCAGGTCTAAGAAGTAGAGGAGTTCCCGGTCGATCAGCGCGCGCCGCCGGGCCAGGGCGGCCGAGAGCCAGGCGTCAGGGGCCAAGTGGCCGAGCCCGGCGCCCAGAACCCCGGCCGGGACGGCGCCCGCCATGCCCAGGACCCAGCCGCCGAGCAGCAGCCCGCCCACGGCGCCGGCACAGGCCAGCAGCAGGCGGAGCGCCGCGAACTGTTCGGCCGCCAGCGGCACGTCGGCCCAGCGCAGGCGATGGGCCGTCGACTCGCCCGCGGCGCCCTGGGCCAAGGGCGCCAGGCGATCCAGCAAGCGGCGCAGCCCGCCGGCACCACCCCGGCGCAGGGCCGCGGCCACCCGCTCCCCGTGCGCCTGCAGCAGGCGGCGTTGGTCCAGGTCGAGCAGCACGCGGAGCACGCGGCGGTTGCGCCCGGCCAGGGTCGCGTGCAGGAAGAGGGTCAGCGCCAGGACGGCGAGGAACGTCGATGCGAACAGCGCGGGCATGCTGGTCACCGCCTTGCGATGCGACGTTCCGGGTCGGCGCAGCTGCCGGGCGCGCGGAGCAGGCGCCCGCGCCGAGGACGGCCGCCCAGGTCCCCGGGGCACCGCACACCGGCGGTCCGGGTCCGCACCGGGAAGCCGGTGCCGCAGAGGGCCCCAGCGGCTGGGGGAGCCCGCCCGGGCACGCTGGCGACCACGGGCGGCGCACACAGGCCCGCGGCCCCGACATCCGGCGCACCACCACGTGGGCGGCGAGCGGCAGAGCAGGCGGCGAGCACCGGCGGTACCGGCCCGGGGCGGGGATGAACCCAACTTTCGCAAAGGGGCGACCGGTCGCCTCGGTGTCCAGGGGCCGGCCCCCCACCACAACCTCACCCACTCGTGTCGCGGGGTCCTTCTGCACAGCGGCGCCCGCCTGACACCGCGAGATGCGGGATGAACAGTCTGGTTCCCCACGGCGAGGCGGTTTGGCGTGTCAAGAGCGGCAGCAACGGCTCGTGCGGCGGATGGGCCGCCGGGGCGCCTTTTCCCGTCTCCCCATGCCGGCGGCCGCCCTTCAGGCCTCGGCCCGCGGCACCGACATCCGGTGCACCACCACGTGGCCGACGAGCAGCCAGCAGGCGGCGAGCAGCAGGAGCATTTGGCCCGTGGCCGTGGCGAAGAGCGGCGTCTCAAAGGACGGGTACGCGTAACGCATGAAGAACAGCAGCAGCGGCGGCACCGCCACCAGCATGCCCGCCTGCCAGCGGCCGGCGGCCGTGGCGGCACGCAGAGCCAGAGCGGCCTCCCGGCGCTCACGCAGCGTCCGGCCGAGGCCCGTCAGCGTCGCGCCCAGCTCCGCGCCGGCGGCCTGGTTGAGCCGCATGCTGGCGATCAGCAGTTGGACCTCGGGCAGGGGTAGTCGCTGCCCGAGGAGGGACAGCGCCTCGCTCATGCCCACGCGGTCGGCATCCGCGATCGTGCGCACGAGTTCCGCCCCGAGAATACCGCCGCTGCTCACCCCGACGTCCAGCACGGCCTCATAGGCGTTCATTCCCGCCGCCACCGCCGACTCCAGCGCCACCGCCGCGCGCTCCATCTCCTCGGCGACCGCCTCACGTCGACGGGCAGCGAGACGGTCGATCCAGAGGACCGGGGCCCAGAGGCCAGCCGGGACGGCCAGGTCGGCGAGGTGCCCGGCGCCGACGAGCGTGGCGGCCGACGCCCAGGCGAGCACGGCCCCCGCGACCGCGAGCAGGGCCGCCGTCTGCAGGGAAACGGCCACGGCCCCTTGCCGCAGGCGGCGGTTGAGATAGCCGAACGGAAAGGGCAGGGTGCCGGCGGCGCTGGCGGGGTCCGCCCGCGGCCGTCCGCCCGGAACAGCGCGCACCGCCCCCGGGCGCGCCTCCGTCGCCAGCAGGGCGCGTAGGGCACGGCCGGATCGGCGGCCCCAGGCGGCGCGCAAGGCCTCGGCCAGCGCCAGCACGGCGGCGGCGGTGCAGACGAAGAGCACGGTCATGGCACGCTGACACCTCCCGGTGGAACGGGGACCCACGGCACGGTGCCGCAGGGCCGTCCGGGGTAAGGCTCCCGTTCGCACCCTGGCGGCGCGCTCTCTGCCGGTGGGCAGCGGGATGGGTCGCTCCGGCGGCCGGCACTGGCCGTAGCGCGTCGCGGGGGCGCCGGCCCGTTGGCGGGCGCCGCCCGGTGCACCGCAGGATCCGCACGGAGCGGGCTATGCACGGCCGCCGCGGCTGGGAGACTCGGCCCACGCCGGCTGCTCGCCGGTGGGAGCCAGGCCTCCCCCTTGCCAGGCGTACAGCGGGCGCAGGCGCGGAGCGCCTCCGGGCAGGAGGCCCTCCACGGCGACGACGGCCTCGATACGGCGCCCGCCACCCGCGCCGCGTGCCACCTGCACGATGACCTTGAGCGCGGCGGCCGCGATCTCGACCACCGCCTCGGCTCTGGCGCCGGCCACGGCGCCCGCGCTACGCAGTGTGGTGGCCTGGACGAGGCGTGGGAACACCTCCGCCGGCGAGTTGGCGTGGATGGTGGTGAGCGAGCCGTCGTGCCCGGTGTTCATCGCCAGGAGCATGTCGAGCGCCTCCAGGTCGCGCACTTCACCCACGACGATGCGGTCCGGACGCATGCGGAGGGCGTTCACCACCAGATGCTGGATACTCACCGCCCCGCTGCCTTCGGCGTTTGGCGGCCGCGCCTCCAAACGCACCACGTGGGGCAGCCGCGGCTGCAGCTCGGCGGCATCCTCGATGACCACGATGCGTTCCGCCGGCGGGATGAACTCGGTCAGGGCGTTGTGCAGCGTGGTTTTCCCTGAGGCGGTACCACCGCTGACCAAGAGGTTCGCCCCGTGCCGCACGCACCAGGCCAGGGCGACCCAGCCGGGCGCACCGCGCGGCCACGGCCCGTCCAGGTCCGGCATCTCCCAGCGACCCTCCCCGCACGCGCCGGCCTCCACCAGGTCTTGCAGGCTCAGGAGGCGGGGAAAGCGCCGGATGGTCAATGCCGTGCCGAGGAGGGACACCGGCGGGCGCACGGCATGCACACGGCTGCCGTCGGGCAGGCGCGCGTCGACCGTCGGGTGCGCTACAGAAAAGGAACGGCCGAGCGGCGCCACGATACGTTCCACCAAGGCCTGCACGGAACGCTCGTCGCGGAAGCAGACCCCGGCGCGTTCGATGCGGCCACGGCGCTCCACGTAGACCTGGTCCGGGGCGTTGACCATCACCTCCGTGACCTCCGGGTCGTCAAGGAGGGGCTGCAGCAGCCCCAGCTTGCCGCCCAGGCTCTGCAGCACCTCCCGCTCGATGGCCTCCAGGCGCGGCCGCGGCAGGTCGCCGGCCTCGGCCGCGACCAGCGCCTTGACCAGCGCCCGCTGGTCCTGCTCGCCGAGCCCCTGACCCTCTGATCCCAGCCGCGCGAAGATGCGGCGCACCGCATCCTGCTCCGGGCCGGTCGCCACGTCGGGGGACAGCCCGACGAAGCGTGGCCGGTCCCCGGGCTGGGGGCGCGCCTCGGCCGCCGGCGACTGGCCGTCATAGGCGGAGCGCTCCTCGCGCAGCACAGCCAGCGCGTTGCGAAACCCATCACGTGCCTCTGCCATCCGCTGGGCCTCCCCTGGAGCGGCGCGGCCAGGCCGCGCCGAGCGGTAAAGCGGCGCGCGGACCCCTGGGCGGGCCTCTTCCTCAGCCCCACGGCCACCGCCGCCGTCCGGGGATCCGGCCGAGCCCCGGGAGGATCCCGTCGACAGCGCGCAGCAGCGCGGTCATGAAGGGACCCCGCTCCGCGCAGAGCGCCAGCGGCTGCCTCCGGTTCACGCAGCGCCGGGCCTCCGGGTCGAAGGGCAGTCGCCCCAACACCTGCAGCCCCAACGCCTCACGCACCTCGGCCGCGGTATATTCGCCGCTGCCTGGACGGCCCTGATTGACAAGGACGCGCAGCTTGGCCATCCCGACGCCAGCTGCCTGCAGCGCGACCACGCCGCGGCGTACCTTGTCCAGACAGTCCAGGGTGGGCTCGACGACGAGCAGTAACGTGGTGCACTGCTGCAGGGCGGACAGCACGGCTTCGGTCACCTGGGGGGCGCAGTCGACCACGACCAGGCCGAACATGCCGCGCAGCGTGCCGAGCACGGTATCCATCAGCGGGCGCGAGACCACGCGATCCATCTCACCGGGCGCGAACACGCAGTGCAGGCCGCAGCGCAATTGCGCGAGCTTGCGCCCGGCGATGGCCGGGTCGACGGCGCGTTCCCCCTCGTACTCGCTCCAGTCGAGGAGCGTTGGCCGGCCCGCCACCCCGAGCAGTGTCGGCGTGGTACCCACCCCCTCCTCCGCGTCGACCAGCGCGACCTGCCGGCGCTGCGGGCGGACCGCGGAGGCCGCGGCCACGGCCAGGTTGGCCGCCACCAGGGACTTGCCCACACCCCCTTTGAAGCTGAATACAGCGATGGCCCGGGGCGCGTCTGCCGCCACGTGGGCCCCCGCGGCGCGGGGCGGCGCGGTCGCCGGATCCAGCGCCTCCGTCTGGCGCGCCTCCGCGTCCATGTCCTCCCGCACGCGGCGCATCAGGGCCTCCGGAGTGAAGGGCTTGCGGATGACGCCGCGCACCCCGCGGCGGCGCGCGTCCTCCCACAGTTCGCGCGTGGGGCTCTCCGCCATGAGGTAGACGCGCACGGCCGGCATCTGCCGGGCCAGCGCTCCCGCCGCCGCCGTACCGGAGGTGCCCGCCAGCCCGTGGTCGACCAGCACCAGGTCCGCCCCGTTCTCCGCCACCAGCCGGCGCACGTCGTGCACCCGCGAGGTACCCCCGGCCATGCGCAGGTCGGCGCAGCCAACGAACATGTCGTTGAGGTCGTCCAGCCAGGCCGCGTCGTCGTCAAGCGCTACGAACCAGAGGGCCCGACCGATCTCCTCGGCCAGTGCCACTTGCTTCCACCTGGTCAAGAATGTGGACAAAACCGAGTACTCGGCCCGCCACACGCCCGCCCGACCAGGCGTTCGCCCCTTTCGGCCTCAGATTTGCCCCTCGCGGGGCGGTAGGCAACAGGCGAACTCGTCCTTGCGCGGCAGACGCCCCCGCCACGGGCCGGGACGCTCACCCGGGATGGGTCTCCTTCACCAGGATCGGTCCGTCCGGGGCGACCGCCCTTTTCTCGTCTCCCGCGGCCTGACGGGCCCCCGCGGGTCCGCTGCCCCCGTTCACCACCCCGGACCGTACGTTCACCACACCGCCACCGTTGGCCAGCAACCCGGCGGGCGCCTGTCTCCCCGCTGCCTCCACGGGCGCGATCCGCTGTACGCCAGCATCGTCCCGTCCCGTTTGGAGAGCGCCGACGGTGGTCCGGACTCGTCCTTCCTTTAGAAGGGAGCCAGGTTCACGGTTTCGCAGTCATTGCGGCGCGCAGCGCCATCCGCGTTACGCCGGTCGGGGCGAGGCGCCCGTACGCCGCTCCACCCCGCCCGACCCGCGCCGGCGCTCAGGGCAGTTGCCCGGCCAGGCTGGGCGGGGTCGAGGACACGGCGCCCGCGAGGTCCGCGGTGGTCACCACTTCACGCTGCAGGGCGGCCGGCTCGGCCGGGGCCCCCGGCGGGCGCAGAAAGACGTCGACGCGGCCCGTGTTCTCGGCGAGTTGTAGGCGCAGCGCCTGGCCGGGCGGAACACCGAGCACGAGCCAGCCGGAACCCGCCCCCAGCGCTCCGCTCTGGCCGGCGAAGCCGACGCCGCCGGACGCGCTGCCGTTCACCCGGTAGAGAACGGGGACGTCCGCGGCAACGACCTGGCTCACCGTACCGCTCTGCAGGGTGTACGTCGCGGCCACGTCCACGACGTCGCCCGCACGCACCAGCTGGTACCCCTGGTCGGCGCTCAGCGGCAGCGACACCGCCACCAGGTCGCGGCAGCCGGATGGCCCCACCGACGCCTGGCCCCCCACGGGAACGGCGGGCGGCGGGACCCGCGCGCCTCGGCCACTCCCCCCCCGCCGGCAGGCAGCGACGTCGGCCAGCCGCGCGAGGCGCACGTCGAAGGCCGTAGCCGCCTGCACGCCACCGGAGAGGGCCGTGGCCGTCACCACCTCGCCGGGGACCAGCCCCATGCGCGTGTAGGCGCCCACCACCGCCGCCGGCCGGCGGAACGCCCCCGGGGGCAGCGCGAGCGCCGGCAGGTCGGCCAGGGCGACGTCGGCGGCCGTGACCGGCGCCAAAGGCGGCACCAGCCGGCGGGCCACCACCACCGGCACGGTACGCCGGACGGAGCGCACCAGCGCCAGCGCCACGTAGGCCGCCACCAGCGCGCAGACCACTGCGACCAACACGAACCAAAGGGCCCCTGTGCCCCGCGTCTCGGAGCGCGTCCACCCCATGGCAGCCATCGCAACCCCCTCCGTCCTGTCGCCCGCGCCGTCCGGGCTCGGCCCCGCCACACCCGCGCGCTCCGGTCAATCGGCGGGCGGACGCGGCGGGGCCCGCTGTGGGCCCGCCGGGGTACACGACGCCACGCCGCTGCCTCCATGTGGCACGGGCGGGTCGGCCGATCCGGGCCGATCCGTCACCGTACGGCAAGGAACACCGAGGGCCCGGGATAGCTCGCCGTCGGACGCCACCCGCCCGCCGCCCTCCACCAGCCAGAGCGCCAGCCGATCCTCGGCGCCACGGGCGCCGCCCATGCAGAAGGCTAGGTGGGCGAGGATGCCAGCCGCCACCCGCAGGCCCTCCGGGTCGGGGGTCGCGGCCACGGCCACAGCCGCGCAGCGCTGAGCAGCCAGATGCAGGCGCGGATCGGGCACCCCCGCGCGCGGTGGCCGCGCGTCTCGCACCCAGAGGCACGGCACATCGTCCTCCGCTGGCCCAGGTGGGTGGAGCACCTCCCGCGCGCGGCAGTCCTCGCCGCCCGCCCCCTGGGCTAGGGGCCGCCCGTCGGGCAGCAGGGGTTGCCCACGCACCCGCCGCAGGCGCCGAGCAGCCCACTCCCCCAAGAGGGGGAGCGGATCTACCCCCGATGTGGCGACCACCCCGAGCAGCGCCCCGCCGGGTCCAGTTTCGGCGGGCGACGGCCAGGCCCACCACGGGTCGAGCCGCCCACGCCGACCAACCACCCCAGGGGCCGCCGCGGAACCGGCCCGGGGCCACAAGAGCCAGGCCGGCGCGCGTGGGATCAGGCGGGGCGACACCCTGCCGGCGGCATCCGGCCCTGTCCCAGCCAGGCGGGGGATCGCGCCCCCGGGTGCGGCCGGAGCGCCGAACCGCCGGACCCCGGCGGGTCGAGATGCGGCGGCGCCCCGCCCCTCCCCGACCCCGGGTGAACCGTCCACGGGCGCGGCCCCCGCCACGGCCGCGGCCCCCAGCCCCTCCCCGGCCACGGGCGGACCGTCCACC
>DAHWHV010000252.1 GCA_027335545.1 Clostridia bacterium | reverse complement strand
CGCCGGGCCCCCCGGCCGACCTACGGGACGCCTGGCGCGTCAGGGGCGCGGCGCCGCCCGGTGGCAGGCGCCGGGGCTTCGGGCGGTCCGGTGGCGGCCCACCGGTCCTGACCGGGGGCACGCGGTTGTGGGCCGCCTTGTATGGCCATCAGGCTTCGGTCGCGATGCCCCCACAGATGGGATGGCGGTCGTCTGCGAGCACCACCGCGGGTGGAAGGTGCATGCGCAACCCTGACTACAGTACCAGGCTTGGCGTGGAAGGGAGGGGGGAGCGATGTCGGGGCCGGAGGGGGTTGCACCCGGGGTGGCGTCACGGCGCAGCCCCTGGACGGCGTCGCCCGCCGCCCAGGGGGATCCGCCAGCCGTGCGCGAGGTCTACCTGGACCACGCGGCGACGACCCCCATGCGGCCGGAGGTGGCGCAGGCCGTGGCCGAGGCGGGCGTGCGCCTTTGGGCCAACCCCTCCAGCGTGCATGCCGCCGGCCGGCGCGCTCGCGTTGCGGTGGACGGGGCGCGTGCGCGCCTGGCCGGTCTGCTGGGGGGCAACCCCCATCACTGGGTGTTCACCTCCGGAGGTACCGAGGCCAACAACCTGGCGGTCCAGGGCGCCGCGCACGCCGCCGCGCGGCGGGGCAAACGGCACCTGCTGGTCAGCGCCGTCGAGCACCACTCCGTGCTCGACGCGGCGGAGGCGCTGCGGCGGGAGGGCTGGCGGGTCGAGCACATCCCGGTCGGCCCCGACGGTTGCGTCGCGGCGGCCGACGTGCGCGCCGCGCTGCGGCCCGACACGGGCCTCTGCTGCCTGATGGTCGCCAACAACGAGGTGGGTGCCCTGCAGCCCGTGCGCGAGGTGGCCGAGGCCTGCCGGGCCGCGGGCGCCGTACTGCACGCGGACGCGGTGGCCGCGGCCGGGCGGTTGCCGCTTTCGGTGGATGACCTCGGCGCCGACCTGCTGTCGGTGTCGGCCCACAAGATATACGGTCCCAAGGGCGTCGGCGCCCTGTACATTCGGCCCGGCCTGGAGATCGATCCCCTGCTGCACGGGGGCGGGCAGGAGCGCCGCTGGCGCCCGGGAACGGAAAACGTCCCGGGCATCGTCGGCTTCGGCGAGGCGGCCGCTTGCGCCGCCACGGAACTCACCGCGGAGGGCCAGCGGCTGCGCGCGTTGGGGGCCGCGCTCGTGGACGCGGTGCGGGCGGCGGGCGGCGGGGCCGTGCCCACCGGGCCGGCCGATTGGGGGCGGCGCCTCCCCGGCCTGGCCTCGTTCGTGTTTCCCGGCCTGGACGGCGAGGCCCTGCTGGTCAGCCTCGACCTGCAGGGCGTGCGTGCCGGGGCGGGGTCCGCCTGCGTTTCCGGCAGCCTGCGCCCGTCCCACGTGCTGCTCGCCATGGGGTTGGCGCCCGAGGCGGCGGCGGCGGCGCTGCGCGTATCGCTCGGGCGCGGGAGCGGGCCCGCGGACATCGAGGCACTGGTCGCTGCGCTGCGTGTCGCGCTGCGGCGGCAGGGTGTGCCCGCCGCCGCGCCATAGGAGGGGGTGGCGGGTTGCTCGTCGTGGTGGCGATGTCGGGCGGGGTGGACAGCTCGGTGGCCGCGGCCTTGCTCCAGCGGCAGGGGCATGAGGTCGTCGGCGTCACCAT
>DAHWHV010000360.1 GCA_027335545.1 Clostridia bacterium | reverse complement strand
GGTGGAGCGGCACGCCCAACTCGTGGAAGGCTTGCGCGGCATCAAGGGGCTGGAGCTGTTCACGGCCGATGACCCGACCCGGGGGGTGGGGGTGGTCGCCCTGCGCGTCGCTGGCTGGCCGAGCGGCGCGGTCGCCGAGATCCTGGACCAACGCTTCGGGGTGTGCGTGCGCGGGGGGCTGCACTGCGCGCCCTTGGCGCACGCGGCCCTGGGCACGGCGCCCGACGGCGCGGCCCGGCTCTCGCTCGGTCCGTTCACGACACGCCAGGAGATCGAGGCGGGGGTCGAGGCCCTGCGCTGGGTCGCCGCCCGCACCCCCGAACGCGCCGCGCGGGAGGGATAACGCGGTGGAGCCGCCGCTCCGAGTGACCTTCGGCGGGATCACCGCCTTGCTCCTGGCGCGCCGGCTGCTGGCCGCCTCCGGTTGGGAGGCGCGCGTGGTGGCCGCCCCGCGCGGCGGCTCGCCCTGCGGCATGGCGCTGGAGGTGCCTCGGCCCCGGCTGGCGGAGGCGTTGGATGCTTTCCACGCCGCCGGGCTGTCTTGGGTGGACGTGCGCACCGCCGCCGGCGAACCCGTGGCGGCGGGATCGGGATCGGGGCCGGGGTAAGGGGGCGTCCTCTTTGCCTGGCGCAGTGCGCTGCGGCCACTGCGGCGCGGGCCGCGCGACCCTTGGCCGGCGCCCTGGTTGGCAGGGCGTCGTGCGCGCGGCAGGACGCTCAGCCCGTTCCCGGCGGCGGCCGTGGCGGGTGGGTCTGCCTACGCCGCAGGGGAACGGGCCAAGGCGACCAGGGGGTGCGAAGCCCACGGGGCGAACGATGGCCCTGTCCCTTGCGGCCCGCGCCGTGGAGCGCGGCCCGGCGGAGGGTCGCCTTCCAGAGACCGGTCGACGCGGCAGCAGGGCGCTCGCCGGGCCCGCTGCGGACCGCGGGCCCGGCTGTGCGCGTCGGGGGACGCCCTCCGACCCACACGATGCCGTGCCCCGGCGCGGTGCAGTGAACCTGACTTTCGCCATGGGGCGGCCGGTCGCCTTGGTGCCGAGGGGCTGGCCCCTGACCACGACCTCAGCCGCTCGCGTCGCCGGCTCCTTCTGCGCGGCGGCGCCCGCCTGACACTGCGAGATTCAGGGTGAAAACGGTGACCGCGGATGCGGGCCGGAGTGCGGGCGACGAGCGACGGCGCGGATCCCCCAAGGGCGCCGCTTCGTTCTGCCGCTAGAGCCAGCGCTGTCGCCGCGGCCGTGGGGCCTCACCCCGCCGCCGGCCAGCCGCGTGGGCGCTGCCGCGCCCGCAATGGCGGTCGCGCGCGGGCGCGGGGCGGTCAACCGCCCCCCTCGGGGGCGCCGCCCGCGAGAGGCCGTGGCGGGCGGCGGTCTGTCACCGGCGGCGCGTTGGCCGCCGGAGCCGCCCGAGGGGCTCAGCGCCCGAGCGGCTCCACGGGGGCCGTCTCGACGGCCGCCGCGACTTCTTCCAATGAGTCCCACCCCGCTCGGTCGCCGGCCCCCTCCTGCGCCCGCATGAGCGTGGCCATGCCCACGCGCCCCGCCGGCCCGTCCTGCAACGGGTCGTCGCCGACCATCAGGCAGGCCTCGGCCGGGAGCCCGAGCAGGGTGGAGGCCTCCTCGTAATAGTCCGTGTTCGGCTTGCAGGTGTGCATGTTCTCGCTGTGCGTGACCAGGTGCCAGGGCAGGTCGTCCAGCCCCGCCCACCCCAGGCGCAGGCGGATCACCTCGGGGGTGTAGATCGGGGTCGTGGCCACGGCCAAGCGCAGGCCGCGGCGCAGGCAGGCCAGCACGCAGGCACGCGCGCCCGGCGCCGGGCGGTGCGGGAACGGCAACCCGGGGAGCGTCGAGGTGTGGAAGGCCGCCATGGTCGCCGCGACGGCCGCCGGGTCGGTGCCCACGTAGGCGGCCAGGTGCTGGCGGAAGACCTCCCCGTTGGTCCGGTCCGGATGGGCGGAGAAGATCGGCACCGCGGCCGCCATGACCGCCTGCCGGAACGCGCCCGCGTCGGCGGGCCGCCAGTATGCGGTGAGTCCGTCCACGTAGGCGTCCAGAAACCCCTCGCCGTCGATGTCCAGCAGCGTGCCGTCGAGGTCGAAGAGCACGCCCCGCAGGGGCGGGCGATCTTGCAGCGAGGCCGTCAACACGCGCCCCCCCTCGACGGCGGGTCCACCGCGCGGCTGACCGGCTCGGCCGGGATGACCGCGCCACGGCGGGACAATCCTGGGCACATGATGCCGCTCCCCCCGTCTGGGGCCACGCGACGCGACGCTGGAACTCCTCCTGCGTCGCGGGGCTGCGGGCCGTCGCCGGGCGGTGTCCGCGCGCCCCTGCGCGACCTTGCCCGCCCACATCCATGGCGGATGGGGCGACCCGCGCGTCCAACGCCGACTTTGGCGACGCGTCCCCGGCGGTCCTGCACGCCCCCCGACGTTAACGCGTACCGCTCCGGGGCTCGCGCCAGGGCTGGTGCGCTGCGCGTGGCGCCGCGAAGGGAGCGCGGGCCGAACGCGCGCCGGGGCTGCGGTGGGACCGACGCCCACAGCGACGCGCCGGGACGGGCGCGCCCTCGCGGTTCCCTTGCCTCCCGGGGGCGCGCCACGCCGGCAAACGGGTCTACCAGGGCATTGCATCACCGGTCCGCCCGCGCGGCCACGGTCGGTCGGGCCTCCAGCCGGGTCCGTATGGACCCAGACGAACCGATCCATTCGGCCAGCCAGCGCCGTCTGGACGGGTATGATGGGCACGGAGCAACCGCCGCACCGGATGTCCAGGGTCGTTTGGCGGTTCCGAGTCGCGCCGTGCGCCCCTGGGAAGCGGGTCCGTCCAGCCGCAGCACGGACCGGTT
>DAHWHV010000356.1 GCA_027335545.1 Clostridia bacterium | reverse complement strand
GGCGGGCTCAGGGCCGCCGGGGGAGCCTTGGGCCCGAGGGGCCCCACGAGGAGGATGCGGGACGATGCAGGCAAACGCGCAGGCGCCGGTCGGCCGGGACCGATCCGCCGGGGCCAATCTCTGGAATCGGGAGCTCATGGGGCAGGCGGCGCGGGACTCCTTCCGCAAGCTCAGCCCCGGCTGGATGGTCCGCAATCCCGTGATGTTCGTGGTCGAAGTCTGCAGCGCCCTGACCACGGTGGACGCCTTCCGCTACCTGTTCCTCGGCAACCTCGGCCAGTTCAACTTCGTCGGCCAGATCTCCATCTGGCTCTGGCTGACGGTGCTCTTCTCCAACTTCGCCGAGGCCATGGCCGAGGGCCGCGGCCAGGCGCAGGCCGACGCCCTGCGGCGCAGCCGCACCGAGGTGACGGCCAAGAAGGTGGTCGGCGCGGGCGTCGAGCGGGTGCCCGGCACGAGCCTGGCCAAGGGGGACGTCGTGCTGGTCGAGGCCGGCGACGTGATCCCCGGGGACGGCGAGGTGATCCAGGGCATCGCCGCCGTCGACGAGTCCGCGATCACCGGCGAGTCGGCCCCCGTGGTGCGCGAGGCCGGCGGGGACCGCAGCGCGGTGACGGGCGGCACCATGGTGATCTCCGACCAGATCCGCGTGCGGATCACGGCCGGGCGTGGGGAGTCGTTCCTGGACCGCATGATCTCGCTGATCGAGGGCGCGACGCGCCAGAAGACCCCCAACGAGATCGCCCTGGCGATCCTGCTGGCGGGCCTGACCCTGATCTTCCTGGTGGTCGTCGCCACCCTGGCCCCGTTCTCCACATACTCGCACGCCGCCGTGTCCGTCACGGTGCTGATCGCCCTGCTCGTCTGTCTGGTCCCGACCACGATCGGTGGCCTGCTGTCGGCGATCGGCATCTCCGGGATGAACCGGCTGCTGCAGCACAACGTCGTGGCCCTCTCCGGCCGGGCGATCGAGGCCGCGGGCGACGTGAACGTGATCATGCTCGACAAGACCGGCACCCTGACGCTGGGCAACCGCCAGGCCGTGGAGTTCCGGCCGCTCCCGGGGGTGGGCGTGGAGGAGCTGGCCCGGACGGCGCTGCTGTCCTCCCTGAGTGACGAAACCCCGGAGGGGCGCTCCATCGTGGCCCTGGCCCGCACGGGCCACAACGTGACCGCCGAGGCCGAAGGGGCGGAGTTCGTGCCATTCACGGCCCAGACCCGCATGAGCGGGATCGACCGCGGCACGGAGCAGGTCCGCAAGGGGGCCGGGGACGCGGTTGCCGAGTTCGTGCGCTCCCACGGCGGCACGGTCCCCGACGAACTGGAGCCCATGACCTCTGAGATCGCCCGCGCCGGGGGCACGCCCCTGGTGGTGGCCGTCAACGGGCGCTGCCTCGGGGTCATCTACCTCAAGGACGTCGTCAAGACCGGCATCCGCGAGCGCCTGGCGTCGCTGCGGCGGGCGGGCATCCGCACGGTGATGATCACCGGCGACAACCCCCTGACCGCCGAGACGATCGCCAAGGAGGTCGGGGTGGACGACTTCCTGGCGCAGGCCACCCCTGAGCGGAAGATGGAGTACATCCAGTCCCAGAAGCAGGAGGGCTACCTGGTCGCCATGGTCGGGGACGGCACCAACGACGCGCCGGCCCTGGCCCACGCCGACGTCGCCGTGGCGATGAACACCGGCACCATGGCGGCGCGCGAGGCGGGCAACATGATCGACCTGGACAGCAACCCGCAGAAGCTCATCGACATCGTCGAGACCGGCAAGCAGATCCTCATCACCCGTGGCGCCCTGACCACCTTCTCCGTGGCCAACGACGTCGCCAAGTACTTCGCCATCCTGCCGGCCATGTTCGTGGTCGCCTTTCCGGGGCTGGAGGCGCTGAACATCATGCGCCTGACCTCGCCGGAGACGGCGATCCTCTCGGCGATCATCTTCAACGCCCTCATCATCCCCCTGCTCATCCCGCTGGCCCTGCGCGGGGTGACCTACAGGCCGGTGGGGGCCGCGACGCTGCTGCGCAACAACCTGCTGGTCTACGGCCTAGGTGGCCTCCTGCTGCCGTTCGTGGGGATCAAGCTGATCGACATGCTGGTGACGGCGCTGCACCTGGTCCAGACGACCGTGCGCTGAGGGGGCCGCCGTTGGGCGGCGCCGGGGCCCCGGCCGCGCGACGCGGCGGAGTCGCGCGATGCGGGTGATCCTGGGAGAACGGTGGGCGTGGGCGCGGCACACCCCGGCGGCGGGGGGCCGGCCCGCGGCCCGTGGCAGCGGGAAGGGGCGGAGCACGGTGCGGACGTTCCTCTGGTCGGGACTGCGGCTGGTCCTGTTGATGACGGTGATCCTGGGACTCGGCTACAACGCGGCGATGACGGGGGTCGCCCGGCTGGCCTTCCCGTACCAGGCGGCGGGCAGCCTGGTCGTGCGGCACGGGGCCGTGGTCGGCTCGCGCCTGATCGGCCAGCAGTTCACAGCCCCCCAGTTCTTCCAGGGGCGGCCGAGCGCGACGACCCCGCCGTACAACGCCGCGTCCTCGGGCGCGACCAACTACGGCCCGACCAACCCGGCGCTGATCAAGGAGGTCAAGACCAACCTGGCGGCGGTGCAGAAGGCGAATCCGGGGGTGGCCTCGACGGCGGTGCCCCCAGACCTCGTGGAGAGCTCGGCCAGCGGCCTCGACCCGGACATCTCGCCGGCGGCCGCGCTGCTGCAGGTCCCCCGCGTGGCCGCGGCCAACCACCTCTCGACCCGGGTGGTGCGCCAACTCGTGCAGAGTCACATCCGCGGCCGGTTCCTGGGGCTGTACGGGTCGCCGCACGTGAACGTGCTTGAGCTGAACCTCGCCCTGCAGGCCCTGGGCGGCAAGGGGTAGGGCGGTTGCGGCAAGAGTCCGTTTCTTGCCGCCCAGCCTTCCGGATGCTCCCGGGAAGGTGGTGCGCGGATGCTGCAGGACATCCTCGGAATCGTGGCGGCCGTGGTCTTCTTCTGGCTCTCGGCCCTGTACATCGACGCCTGCGACCGGCTGTAGGGGGCCGCGCCGGAGGTCCCCTACAGCGCGGCCCCCCGCCCCGATGCGCACATTGGCCCCGAGGACCCTGGAGGTCCGCGCCGCCGGGGGAGGCGCTGGTCGCCGCTCCCCGCCGGGCCGCCCGAGGCGGTGCGCCGTGGCTCGACCCGCTCCGGCGCGGCCCAAGAGGGGGGTGAGAGCCGTGCTCCTGATCAGCCTGATCGCGAGCGCCGCGTTGCTGGTCTACCTGTTCTACGCGTTGCTGTACCCTGAGAAGTTGTGAGGTCGGGGGCGGCTGCCGGTGCCCGCCGCCGCGGCCCCGCCCGGCGCGCCGCCGCTCCTGTCCCCTTCGGGCGGGGGGCGCCACGCCCGCGCCGGGGCCGCAGGGGAACGCCCGGGGCGCGGCGGAGTTGGGTCTGCGGCGGCGGCCCACGGGCGCATCCGGGGAGGGGGCGCGGACGACGTTCGCATCCGCCGTCCCAGAGGCGACGGGCGTCGCTGGGCGCGAGGTGGGCGAGGGGGAGATCATCCCCTTTGACGGCGAGGTCGTCTCCGGCCTGGCCTCCGTGGACGAATCCGCGCTGACGGGCGAGTCCGCGCCCGTGGTGCGCAGCGCCGAGGCCGGCCACCACTCGGTGCTGGCCGGCAGCCGGGTGCGCAGCGGCCGCCTCTGGGTGCGGCCGAGCCCGTTCCCGCCCCTGGAGCGCCCGGCGGGCCCGCGGGTGCTGCCGTGGTGGCCGGGGGCGGCTCTGGTCTGGGCCGCCGCCCTGGTCGCCGTGACGGGCGCCTGGGGTGGTGCGCCCCGGGCGTTCGTCCTGCTGCTGCTCTGCCCGCCCTACCTGTCGCTGCTGGCGCGTGCCCCCCTCGCCGCGGCCGAGCAGGCCCTGTGGCGGCGCCTGCGCGTGCTGCCCGTCCAGCCCGACGCCCTGCGGCGGGCGGCCCGCTGCGACACCCTGCTGATCCTGGGTGGGGCGGTGGACCGCGCGGGTCGGCTCGCGGCGGTGCAGTTCCACCCCCTGCCCGGCGTCGGCGTCTCCGAGGTCGCGGCGGCCGCCCACCAGGCGAATGCCCGGGCGGAGGCCGGTGCGGCCCGCGCCGTGTACATCCTCGCCCGGCAGCTCGGTGGGGCGGCGGACGGGCCCGCCGTGGCCGAACCGCTCTGCGGGCCCGTAGCGGTCGTGGCGCGCGAGGTGGCGCTGCGGGGTGGGGACTGGCCGGCGGCGGCGCTTCCCGTGCAGGCGGTCATCGCCGTGCGCGGCGCGCAGTGTCTGGCCGTGGCCGACGGCGGGCGTCCCCTGGGCCTGGTCGAGCTGCGGGCGCTGCCGGGCGGCCCCACCCTTGAGGATGCACGGCGCGGCGGGCTGACGCCGGCCTTCGCCGCCGATGAGGCCGAATTGCCGGGGGTGTTGGCCGGGCTGCGCCAGGAGGGCCGGCGCTATGCCGTGGCCTGGGGGACCGGGATGCCTCATGGCTTCCCCCCGGACAGCACCTTCGTCCTGACCGGGACCGCCTGGGCGGCTTCTCGCCCCTCGGCGCTGGACCTGGACGGCGATGTGGGCAAACTCCCCGGCCTGATCCTGGCCGCGCGCCGGTTGTGGCGCCGCGGGCGTCTGCTGCGCGGCCTGGCCGGTGCGGCCGACCTCTGGCGGGCCGCCGCGGCCGCCCTG
>DAHWHV010000294.1 GCA_027335545.1 Clostridia bacterium | reverse complement strand
GCCGGTGGCGTTGGTGGGCGTCTGGTGCGGTGAGGTGGTCTCCTCGGCCGGCCCCCTGCGCGTCGCCCACGTCGGCGCCGTAGCCACCGTGCCGGAGGCGCGCGGCCGGGGCCTCGCCACGGCCCTGCTGGAGGACGCCTTCGCCCGCCTGTACGCGGCGGGCACGAGCCTGGTGTTCATCTCCGGGGCGCGGGGCCTCTATCTCCGCTTGGGCGCCAGGCGCTTCGGGCGGCTGTGGCGCTACCGCTGGACGGGGGGCCTGGGGCCGCGGCCCGCGCCCGACGTGCGGGCGGAGGCCGTGCAGAGCCTCAGCCCCCAGGACTGGGGCGCGCTGCGCCGGCTGTACGCGGCCGAACCCGTGCACTACCTGCGCAGCGCGGCGGGCTGGCGCGCCCTGCTGCCGGCCAAGGGCTACCTCCCGGCGGCGGCGGGCCGGGGCCTGTACCTGGTCCGCCGCGCGGGTACTCCCGCCGCCTACCTCCTGGTGGGCGCGGCGCGGAGCGCGGAGCCAGGGACCGCCGGGGTGCGTTGCGCGGTGGATGAGTTCGCCGGCGAGCGGGAGGCGGTCGTCGCCGCCCTGCCCCAGATCCTGGAGGCCCGCGGGGCCGATGCACTCGACCTCCTGGTCCAGGGCGGCGACGAGCCCCTGCACGCCCTGCTGCGCGGCCACGGGCTGGCCCCGGCGCCCGCGACCTACTCGGGCACCGTGCGGCTGCTGCACGCCCGGGCCTTCCTGGACGTGGTGACCGGCGTGCGCCCCGACCTGCAACGCCTCGGGCACGCGGCGCCATTCGACTCGGCCGCGGGGGTGGCGGAGGCTGTGGCCCTGACCGCGGCGTCCTTCGGCGGCGAGGGGGAGGACACCGAGCCCCGGCCCGGAGGCCCCGTGCCCCTGGAGGTGCCGCGCCCGGACGGACTCCAGTTTATCTAGGGTTGGCGCAGCGGTGTGCAGGCGGGTGCCGCACCCGGGCAACTTCGCTGGCATACTCCGACGCTTCGGCCGGCGCGACCGTGAGCCGACCCCCGGCCGCTCCAGCGGCGGCAGCCCCCGCGGGCGCTGCCGCCGCTCGGCCCCGCGCCCCCCTCAGTACTCGCCGCCGTGCTCCAGCAGGAAGTCGGCGGCCGCCTCCCGCCAGGCGCCGGCCTCCCCGGGGCGGTCGAGCAGGTCGCGCAACTGGTCCGCCGCCGCCCCCAGCACATGCCCCCGCAGGCGCTCCAGGCGCTGGCGGAGGATGGCGTCCTCGTCAGCGCCCGCCGCGACGGGTGCCAGGGCCGCGGTGTGCAGGTGCACGTCGCGCTCCCGACCCGTGCGCCGGTCGACGGCGGCCACGTGCAGGATGCCGTTGATGTCGTAATCGAAGCGGACCAGCACCTCGCGCCGCCCCCCGTCCGGATTGGGGGACAGGCGCTCGAAGCGCACGTTCCCCAGCCGCGTGTTGCGACTGGCCACCAGTTCCTCGCCCTGGAAGACCTCGATGTCCACCGTGGTCTGATCGGGGGTCAGGGTGTAGAAGAACTCGGAGCGCGAGACCGGGATCACGGTGTTGCGCGGGATCAGGGGGACGAAGACATCGTCGCTGACCGAGCCGGCCTGCAGGCCGACGGCCGAGATGCCCAGGGAGTGCGGGCAGATGTCGACCAGCACCGTCCCCACCTCGAGGCCGTCGGCCAGCGCCCCCGAGACGGCGGCGCCCAGCGCCACGGCCAGGTCGGGGTGTACCTCCTGTCGCGGCGCGAAGCCCAGCTCGGCCGCCACCAGCTCCCGCACCGCGGGAATCCGGGTGGACCCCCCCACCAGCAGGACGGCGTCCAGGGCCCTGGCCTCCAGGCCGGCATCCCTCAGTGCCCGCCGCACCGCCTGGGTGGTCCCCGCCAGCAGCGGTTGGATCATCTCCTCGAAGCGCGCGCGGGTCAGTTCGAACTCCAGGTGCAGGGGTCGGCCGGCCTGCTCGGCGAGGAACTCCTCGCGGATCTCGGCGTAGGGGTGGTCGGAGAGCCGCATCTTGGCCGCCTCCGCGGCGCGCGTCAGGCGGCCCATGGCCTGGCGGTCTCCGCGCAGATCCAGACCGTGCTGGGCGGCAAAGGCCGCCAGCAGTTCCTCGCGGATGAGGGCGTCGAAGTCGTCCCCGCCCAGTTGGCGGTCGCCGTGCGAAGCGCGGACCTCCGTCACGCCGCCCCCCAACTCGACCACGGAGACGTCGAAGGTGCCGCCACCCAGGTCGTAGACCAGCACGGTCTCGGCCCCCTGGCGGTCCAGCCCGTAGGCCAGCGCCGCCGCCGTCGGCTCGTTGAGCAACCGCACCACATCCAGCCCGGCCAGTTCCCCGGCCCGCATCGTGGCCTGGCGCTGCTGCTGGGCGAAGTAGGCGGGGACCGTGACCACGGCCCGCCGCACCTCCCGCCCCAAGGCGGGGGCGGCGGCCTCGGCCAGCCGCCGCAGGATGTGGGCGGAGACGGCCTCCGGGGTGTAGGGGGAGTTGCCCAGCGTGACGGTGTGGTCGGGGTCCCCCATGTGGCGCTTGATCGAGCGGACGGTCCGCTCGGGGGCCGCCACCAGCTGGTTGCGCGCCGGGGTCCCCACCAGCAGGGTCCCGGCCGCGTCCAGGCCCACGACCGAGGGTAGCAGCGCCGCCCCGTCCACCTCCAGGATGGTGGGCACGCCCTCGCGCACCACGCCGATCAGGGAATTGGTCGTGCCGAGGTCGATGCCGACGATTTCACTGGTGGCCACGGGGCATCCACGCTCCTTCGCTGTCCGGCCTAGGGCCGCGGGGCGGGGGGCGGGGCGGTGCCTAGAGGGCCGGCCGGCGGCGCCGCGGCGAGGGCGGGAAGCTCCGGCTCCGGCCGCGCGGGTTCGGGCTCGGTCCCCACGATGACCTCGGCAAAGCGCAGCACGGACCCGTCCAGCCGGTAGCCGCGGCGGTCGACGGCGACGACGCGCCCGGCCTGACCGGCGGCCGGCACCCGGGCGACGGCGCGGTGAACGCGGGGATCGAAGGGGACCGCCTCTGCGGGGACGGGCTCGACCCCCGCCTGGGCTAGGGCGCGCAGAACATGGCGGTGCACGCGCCCCAGGACATCCAAGAGCGCGGGGCCCTCCGCCCCGGACGCACCCGAGGCCCCTGCGCGGGAGAGGCTGGCGGCGGCCTGCTCCAGTCCGTCCAAGCCCTCGATCACCGCCAACACCAGTTGCCGGCGGCCGGCGTCGGCCGCCCCGTCGGCCACGGGCTGGGGCGCGGGTCGGCCGCGCAGTTCCGCGATGCCGGCCCGGGTCTCCCCCAGGCCGCGCTCGATCGCCTCCCAACGCGCCTCCGCCAGCAGCAGCTGGCGGGCAACCCGCCGCACCTCCTGCTGCAGGTCGGCCAGCCCCTGCCCGACATCGGGGCCCGACGGCCGCTGGCGGGACCACCACCAGGTCATCGCCCGCCCCCCTGGGAGGCATGCGGATCGGGGGCCGTTGCCCCCGGGTCGCGCAGATCCTCGGGGAAGTCCCGCCGGGCGAGGTCCGTGCCCGCCAGCAAGGCGGCACGCAGGTCGCGCACCAGATCCGCCACCGTCGGGGCGGGTGGCGGCGGCACCCCCAAGCCCTGACCCTCCCAGTCCGGCACGAGGGGCTGGGCGAGCAGGCGCTCGATGCGGGCCCGCGGATCGCGCAGCGCCTCGTAGGCGGCGCGTACCCGCCGGAACCCCTCGGGGTCGCGTTCGGGCGGGTGCGCCTGGACGGCGGCGCGGTAGGCCGCACGGATACCCGCGTCGTCCACCGCCGGCTCCACCCCCAGGACCGCGTACGGATCCGGCGCCGGTGCCCGGTCAGGCATCCGGCAACACCCCCTTGACCAGATCGGCGAGGTCCGCCGCGGAAACGTCCCCCAACTCGTCCAGGAGCCCGCCCTCCTGGAGCGTGCGCATCCAGCGCTTGAGGCGCCGCCCCTCCTCTGCCGCCTCCTCCTCGACGCCCCGTGCCCAGGCGGGGTGGGCCAGTTGCAGCGCGGGGCAGGCGGTCAGGGCCTCCGGCGGGCGTTGGCGGGCCACGACGGGGGAATGCCCCGCAGCCCGGGCCAGCCACACCCACATCTTCTGGCAGAGGGGCGCGGCGGCACACCCCTCGCCCGTCGAGGCCCCGGGCCCCGCGGCCAGTTGGCGCACCCAGCAGTGCGCATAGGCGATGTCCGCGAGTTGGTAGGCGGTCACGATCTCCAGGTCTTCGATGTCCTCGCAGGCCTCCTCGCAGCGCTCGAACCAGCGCTCGGCCTTGGCAGGCGTGCGGCCAAAGAGCTCGATGATCCCGCGCAACGCGTAGGCCGAAGGCGGCGCGTTGCGGCGCAGCATCGGGGCCCAGGCCGCCTTGCGCGTGGGCAGCGGTCCGCCCTGGGCCCGGCGGGCCAGGGCCAGACTCATTTCGCGCACGAGCACCAGCGGTGGATACTCCGCATACTCCGCACCCAGCGCCAGGGTCGCCGCGTGCGCCTGCGCGCAATACCGCGGGATGTCTTCGGGCCGGCCCGCCAAGAGGGCTTTGATCGAGGCCCGCCCCGTTAGCTCCAGAAGCAGATGGGCGGTGCGGCGATGACCCGGCAGCCGCTCTGCCAGACGGGCCCCCGCGTCCCAGGCTGTCGGCAGATCATCGTAGAGCAAGGCCATCGCCCGGTGTTCGGCCCACGCGTCGGGATCGTCGGGGGCCAGAGCGACGGCGCGGGCAGCCAGGGCCCGCGCCTCATCCCAGCGCCGCCCGGGTGCGTCCGCGCTCCGGCACAATTCCTTGGCCAGCGCGACGACATCCCCCACCTGGGCGTGCTCCCCCTGGGCCTCCAGCGCCGCCCGCCGGGCACGCAGCGCCTCCCCCTCGTCGTGCTGCGGGGCCCCTTCCTCCAGCAGCCGGACCTGTTCTCGGCGGGCGATGGCCCGCACGGCCTCCGCATCGTGCACCCGCGCCGGCAGTTCCCCGCGCTCGGCCGCCGCCGCAACCCGGCCCCAGGCGTCCACGGCCGCGCGCGGATCGCCGGCCCGCTCGGCGGCGATCGCCACGGCCTGGGCCAGGGGGTAGCGGCGCTCCACGGCGCGGAAGCACTCCAGGGCCCCCGCCCAATCGCCCTGGCGGGCCCGGGCGGCCCCCAGGCGCGCCGTGACCAGATCGCGCACCTCACGCGCGGGGGAGGCGACCTGCTCGAACCGCTTCCACAACGAGGCCGCCAACGCCGCCTCCCCGTCGGTCAGGGCCCGGTCCAAGCGCGCGGCCAGGAGCCAGCGCTGCAGGCGGCCCGAGCCGGACGGCCAGGGATGGCCGGGAAGCTCCGGCAAGCCCGACGCGCGCCCCGCCACGGCCTGCGCCCAGGCCGACCAGTACGCGGCCAGTGGGGCCACGGCGCCGGGCAGTTCCACCCCGGCCGCCCCGGCCGCCG
>DAHWHV010000279.1 GCA_027335545.1 Clostridia bacterium | reverse complement strand
CAGGCGCGGCGCCAGGAAGTAGACGCAGAGGCCGGCGAGCAGCCCCCAGAAGACGGCCAGGCAGAGGGCCGCGCGCGCCAGGCCCGGGCGGCGCGCCGCATCGGCGCGGGCGTAGAGCGAGACGAACGCCGTGGAGAGCCCCATGCCCGCCAGGCTGCTGAAGACGCCCGTCCAGACGTTGATGGCGTTGAAGACGCCCTTGCCGGCCGGCCCGAGGATGCGGGCGGCGAGGATGCCCGTGCAGAGGTTGAGCACGAGCACCACGGCGTTGGTCGCCGTGACGGCCTCCACCCATTGCGAGAAGGTGCGGGAACGTCGCGCCGGCCGGTCGGCTCGGTTCGGCGCTCCCCGCTTGCCCGCCGCATCGCGCCGCGCCACCGCCTCCGCCATCGTCCACTCCCTCTGCCCGTCCCTGCCGCCTGGGTGGGCCTCGGCCCTCAGGCCGAGGCCGCCTCCCCACCCAGCACCGCCGCCACCTCCGCGCACAGCCGCCGCTCGAAGGCCGGGACGCCGAAGCGCTGGGCGTGCTCGTGCATGGCCTGCCCGTCCCAGGCCCGCTCCCGGGCGGCCCGCATCCCGGCCAGCAGCGCCTCGGGGGTCTGCTCGGCCACGAGCACAGCGCTGAGGCCCTCGACCTGGGAGTCCAGCACCCCCCCGCCGGCCACGGCGACCACCGCCGTCCCGGCGGCGTTGGCCTCCACGGGCGCCATCCCGAAGTCCTCGACCCCCGGCACCACCAAGGCGATGGCCCCGGCGACGACCGCGCGCTTCTCCGCCTCCGGCAGCGGACCCAGGAAGCGGACCGTGGGTCCGGCCAGGGCGCGCAACCGGGGCAGGTCCCGCCCCTCCCCCACGATCGCCAACGGCTCGTGCCCCAGGTTGGCCGCGGCGATGGCCAGGTCCACGCGCTTATAGGGCAGCAGGCGCGTCACCACGCAGAAGCCCCGGCGCTCCCCGCTCCCCGGCCGGATGCCGTCCAGGTCCACCGGCGGCGGCACCACGGTCGCGGCGCGTCCCCAGCGGGCGGCGATACGCCCGGCCACCGCGGAGGAGTTGGCCAGCAGCCGGTGCGGGCGGGCCCCCGCCCGGCGGTCCCAGGCCCGCAGCCAGCCCGCCCCGAACCCGCCCAGGGACTTCACGGCGGCCGGCCAGGGGAGCCCGGCGACGTAGTCGGCGTAGTCCCAGGCGAAGCGCATCGTGTTGTGCACGTACGCCAGGTGCGCCGGGCCCCGCACGTCCGCCCCGTGGGCGAACGAACTCGACGAACTCACCACCAGATCGAACCCCCGCGGGCGCAGGGCCTCCGCGGCCACCGGCAGCAACGGCAGGTAGGCGCGGTAGGCGCGCAGCGAGGGCATGCCCGGGAGGTGCTGCACGAAGCTCGGGCGGAAGTCCGCGCCGCGCATCCCCTCGGGCAGAACCGCCCCATCGACCGCGAGGGTGAAGAGCGGGGCCCCCGGGAAGAGGCGATGCAGGACCGCCGCGACCCGCTCGGCCCCGCCCCACTGCGTGAAGGAGTCGTGGATCAGGGCCACCTTCAGCGTCCCTGCCCCCCTCCGCCCGCCTCGGGCGGACGGTCGGCTCCGCTCAGCGCTGCTGGCCCACGCCCGAGTAGGCGTAGGCGTAGGCGCTGTATGCCTCCTGCGGCTGGCGGTGGCCGTTGAGGATCACGCCCAGCACGTCGACCCCGGCCACGCGCAGGTGCTCGGTCGCCCGGCGCAGCTCCCGGTCCGTCGTGCGGCCGGCCCGCACCACCAGGAGCGCCCGCCCCACCTGGCGCGCCAGCACGAGGGCGTCGGTGACGCCAAGGACGGGGGGGGCGTCGAAGAGGACGTGGTCGTAGGCCGTCCGCCAGGTCTGGAAGCCGTCGCCGAAGCGGTCGGCCCCGAGGAGTTCCGAGGGGTTGGGGGGGATGCGGCCGCTCTGCAGCAGGTCCAGGCCCGGGATGTTCGTCTCCTGGATGCCGGCCTCCGGGCACTGCTCGGCCAGGAACTCGCTGAGGCCGTCGGCCTGCGGCAACCCGAAGACCGAGTGCAGGGTCGGGCGGCGCATGTCCGCGCCGACCAGCAGCACCCGCTTGCCGGCGATGGCCAGGGCGCTCGCCACGTTCACGGCGCAGTAGGTCTTGCCGTCCCCGGCCACGGGGCTGGTCACCACGACGGCGACCTGCTTCTCGCGGGGCATCAGGTGCAGCGAGGTGCGCACCCCGCGGTAGGCCTCCGCCGCCGGGGACTGGGGCCGGTCGCGCAACACGATCACGTTGTCGCGCTTGGGGCGCGCGGGGGGCTGCTCGTCGGGCCGTTCGGGCGCCACTGCCATTGCGCTTCACTCCACTCCACGCCGGGACTCCAGTCGGCGCAGCCGCGTCTCGGGCGGGGCCACGCGCCGGGCACGCCACCCCGCCCACGGCGTGCCCGGCTGGGGCGGCGCTCCCCCTCAGGAGCGGACGAAGGGGATCACGGCCAGGGTCGAGAGACCGGTGACACGCCGAATGTCGTCGGGGTTCTTGATGGTGTTATCGAACTGTTCCAGGATAAACGCGAGGGCGCACCCGGCCAGCAACCCGACCAGGAAGCCGAGGGTCACATCCAGCTTCTTCTTCGGTGAGATGGGCGCCCCTGGCACGGTGGCCGGCGCGTCCAGCTGGACCGGGGCCGCGCCCCCGGAGACGGCGTCGGCGATCTCCGCCTTGGTGATGTTGGTCGCCAGCGTGTCATAGGCGGCGCTCAGGTTGGCCACGCGCGCCTTCGCGGCGGCGACGCTGGCCTGGGCGGCCGTCCCCTGCCGCTCCATCGTGGCGAGGTCGGCCTTCAGCGGCGGGATCTCGCGGCCCAGGGCGGCCACCTGGGCGCGGTCCTGCGCCACCGTCACCTCGGCGGAGTCCAGGGACGACTTGATCGACTGGTAGACGGGGTTGGGCGAGACGGTCACCGTCGCCGACTTCTGCTGCACCGGCAGCGTGGCCGGGGTGCGGGCGAGTTGATCCTGCACCGCCTGGATCGTCGCCTCGTCCACCTGGACGGCAACCTCGGCGCTGTCGTAGGCCTGCTTGGCCGCCAGGTACTGCTGCGGCTGCACCGCGTAGCTGTATGTCCGCTCCTGCTGATAGAGGGCCCGGGCGCGCGCCTTGTCCGTGGCCAGTTGGATCTGGTCGTTGGTCAACTCCGCGCCCAGGGTCTGGTACTCGGGGTTCGGCTGGGCCACGGCCGGCGTGGAGCCGGAGCCGCCGCTGGTCGTGGAGATCGTGGGGGACACCCCGGCGAGGCTGGACTGGAGTTGGCCCGCGGCGCTCAGCGCCGCCTGCAGCGAGACCTGGGCCTGGGTGTACTGGCCGATCAGGCTGCCGAGTTCGCCGTTGTCCGCGGAGATCTGGGTCTGGGTGCTGGCCGCCGCCCCGGGCCGCTCCTCAGCCGTGGCCAGCGCCGTGGAGGCCGTGCTCAACTCCGCCTTCACGGCGGCCGCCTGCTGCTTGAGGAGCTTGAGGGCCTGCCCGCGGTGGCCCGAGACATCGGCCCCCTCGCGCACCAGGAAGGCGTTGGCGACGGCGTTGGCGATCGCCGCCGCGGCCTGGGGGCTGTGGTTGGTGGCCGAGATCGTCAGCAGGTCGGTGCTGCTGATCGGCTTGGCGCTGACCATCCCGGCGAGCGCCCCCGCCGAGAACGACCGGCCCAGCGCCTTGGCCGCCGCCGTCAGCGTGGCCGGGCTGGTGACCTCCCAGAGCAGGGTCGGCATGGTCATCGTCGGCTGCGTCGTCACGGCATCGACGACGCCCTGCAGGTTAGAACTCTGCGTCGCGTTGCCGCCGCCGGCGGCCTGCCCGGCCAGGAGCTGGCTGACGTTGATCGTCGCCGAGGCCTGGTAGACCTTCGGCAGCACGAAGACGCTGAAGGCCCCCACCGTCCCTACGGAGGCCAGCGTGACCAGGCCGATCAGGGCCTTCCACTTCCCCAGGACGTGCAGCACGTCCTTGAGGCCGAACGATCCCCCACCCGGAATCCCCGCCGTCAGCTGCTCCACCGCGGCAGCCACCTACCCCTCTGCCGACCCCCACCCGCCACCACGCCAGCGCGCCCGCCTACCCACCCCTGGCCGATGCCCGGCCCACCGGCGGCGGCGACCCGCCGGGGGGGAAGCGCGACCACCCAGTCGCGTCGCCGACGCCCCCAACCTATGGCAGAAAAGCCACACAGGCACCGGCCCAACCATTCATCGGGAACCCGTGGGACCCTATGGTAAACGAACCGCCACCCTGAGAGAAGTCGAATCTTGCTGAAAACCAGGACACCGGGTCGCTGGTGGGGCCGGGGCCCTCGGCGCCACCAGCGCGCCCCCTCCCCCCGGGGTCTGCCCGCGGGTTCCTCGCGCCCTTCCTGCCCGGGCGTCCGCGGTCGGGGGCCCACTCCCCCCGACCCAGGCCCCGGCCCTAGCCCCGGGCCTGGGCGCGCAGGAGCAACTCGGCTTGGGCGTAGGCCGCCGCCGCCGTCCGGCTGCCCC
>DAHWHV010000270.1 GCA_027335545.1 Clostridia bacterium | reverse complement strand
CTTCAAGCGCGAGGCGATCGACTTCGCCTGGACGCTGGTCACCTCCGCTTACGACCTCCCGCCCGACCGCCTCTGGATCACCGTCTATCGGGACGATCAAGAGGCCGTCGACCTCTGGCGCGAGCGCTCGGGGGTCCCCGCCGAGCGCATCGTGCGCCTCGACGAGAAGGACAACTTCTGGGCGATGGGGGAGACGGGGCCGTGCGGCCCCTGCAGCGAGCTGCACTACGACCGGGGCCCGGAGTTCCGCTGTGCCGCGCCGGTGTGTGGGGTCGGGGTCTGCGACTGCCCGCGCTGGCTGGAGATCTGGAATCTGGTGTTCATGCAGTTCGACCGCGACGTGGACGGCAAACTGTCGCCGTTGCCGCGGCCGTCGATCGATACGGGTATGGGCCTGGAGCGGATGGCGTCAATCCTGCAGGGCGCCCCCGGCAATTTCGGCACCGACCTCTTCCTGCCCATCCTCGCGGAGATCGAGCAGTTGACCGGTCGTGCCTACGAACCCGGTGAGGCGGGTTTCCCCTTCCGGGTCATCGCCGACCACATCCGCGCCTGCTCCTTCCTGGTTGCCGACGGCGTGCTGCCCGGCAACGAGGGGCGTGCCTACGTGCTGCGGCGCATCCTGCGCCGCGCCACGCGCTTCGGTCGGCGCTTGGGCCTGGACGGACCCTTCCTGTGGAGGCTGGCGCCTACGGTCGCCGCGACGATGGGCGCGGCCTACCCGGAGCTGGTAGAGCGCGCCGCCGACATCGAACGGGCGATCCGCTCCGAGGAGGAGCGCTTCGCCGAGACCCTGGCCGACGGGCTCGGTCTGCTCGGCCGCCTGATCGGGGAGGCCCGGGAGCGCGGGGGGCGCCAACTCTCCGGGGAGACGGCCTTCCGCCTCCACGACACCTACGGCTTCCCCTTGGACCTTACGTTGGATGTGGCCGAGGAGAACGGCTTGGTGGTGGATGTCCCCGGGTTTGAACGGGCCCTGGAGGAGCAGCGGCGTCGGGCCCGAGCCGACCGACGCGAGCGGGGCGTACGCTACGGCCAGGGCGGGGCGCTGCCCGGCGCGGACGAGCTGCCCCCGACGACCTTCCTCGGGTACGAATCCCTGGACGCCGAGGCGGAGGTGCAGGCCCTCTTTTCGGCATCGGGCCAGGACCGCCTGGAGGAGGCGGAGACGGGGCAGGAGGTGCTGGTCGCCCTCGACCGGACCCCGTTCTACGGGGAGGGGGGCGGACAGGTGGGCGACACCGGGGTGATCCGGGGCGGGCCGGGGCCGGACGACCCCGTCCTGGAGGTCCAGGGCACCCGGCGCGTCGGAGCCGGGGTGTTCCTGCACGCCTGCCGGGTGCGCCAGGGGGGGCTGCGCCCGGGGCGGACGGTGCGCGCCCGGGTGGACGCGGGCCGCCGCCGGGAGATCGCGCGCCACCACAGCGCCACCCACCTCCTGCACCGGGCGCTGCGGGAGGTGCTGGGGGCCGGGGTGCACCAGGCCGGGTCACTGGTGGCCCCGGACCGGCTGCGCTTCGATTACACCTGGGGGCGCGCCGTCAGCGCCGCGGAGCTGGCCGAGATCGAACGGCTGGTCAACGAGCACATCCTCGACCCCACCCCCGTGGAGTGGTTCATCAGCGGGCTGGACGACGCCCGGCGCATGGGTGCGATGGCCCTGTTCGGGGAGAAGTACGGGCAACGCGTGCGCGTCGTGCGGATGGGGGATTGGTCGCTGGAACTCTGCGGGGGTACGCACGTCGAGAGCACCTCGGAGATCGGGCTCTTCCACGTCTCCTCAGAGGGGGGCATCGGCTCAGGGGTGCGGCGCATCGAGGCCGCGACCGGCGCCGGCGTCCTGTCCGCCCTGAGGGCGGCGGAGGACGGGTTGGCCCGCGCCGCGGGGGTCTTGCGCGTCCGTCCCGACCAGGTGGCGGCGCGGGTCGAGGAACTGGCGGCGCGCTTGGCTCTGCGCGAGCGGGAACTCGCCGGGCTGCAGCAGCGCCAGGCGGTGGCCGCGGCGGGCGACCTGGCTGCCGCCGCACTGGAGGTGCCCGCCCCGGGCGGTGTCCTGCGGGTGGCCACCGGCACGGTGGCGGGCGCCGGGGTGGAGGAGCTGCGGGCCCTGGCCGATGACATCCGCGGCCGCCTGGGGTCGGCCGCCGTGTTGGTCGCTGCGCCCACGGGTGAGCGCGCCCTTCTCCTATGTGCCCTCACGGCGGACCTGGTGGCGCGGGGGCTGCACGCCGGCTCGGCGGTGGCCGCGGCCGCGGCGGCGG
>DAHWHV010000227.1 GCA_027335545.1 Clostridia bacterium | reverse complement strand
CGTGGCCGCCCTGGGCGCCTCGGTCCTGGGCGAGACGTTCCGCCCCTGCGTCGCCACGGACCGGCGCGGGCGCCCCCTGGCCTGCGCCTGGCCGCTGCCGGGGCGACCAGGCCTGCCCGCCGCGGGACCCAGCGACGCCTGCCTGAAGGCCTACGCCGCCTTGGACGACCTACAGCGCCTGGAGGGGCTGCGCCAGCGCGTGGGCGCCGCCCTGCGCGGCGAGCGGCAGCGCGTGGCGCGCCGTCTGGCCAAGCAGGGCGAGGAACTGGCGGTGGCCGGCGACGCCGACGCCTTGCGGGAGGCGGGCGAGCTCCTCCTCTGTTATGGGCAGCGGGTGCCGCGCGGCGCCGGCTCGATCGAGCTGCCGGCCTTTGACGACCCGGGGCGCGCGGTGCACATCGACCTCGATCCGCGCCTGACCCCCGTAGCCAACGCCCAGCGGCTCCTGCGGCGCTACCACAAGGAGCGGCGGGCCCAGGAGGCCGTCACGGCCCGCCTGGAGGTGGGGCGGGCCGAGTTGGCCTACCTGGCGGAGTGCGATCTGGCCCTGGCCCAGGCGGACGGACCGGACGAACTCCAGGCCCTGGAGGCGGAGCTGCTTGGGCAGGGGCTGCTGCGCCCGGAACGGAGGGCGCGGGTCGCGCGGCGCGGCGGCGGTGCGAACGGGGGCCGCGAGGCGGGCGGCAGCCGACCGGCTCCGCCCCTGACCTTCGCCGCGGCCGACGGGTGGACGATCCTGGTGGGCCGGAACGCGGCGGGCAACGACCACCTGACGATGCGGCAGGCCCACGCGCACGATGTCTGGCTGCACGCCAAGCAGATGCCCGGCAGCCACGTCCTGCTCCGGGCCCCCGCGGGGGCCGGCCGCGACGCCGCCCCGCCGGAGGCGGCCCTCACGGCCGCCGCGCGTTGCGCCGCCTACTACAGCGCCGGCCGCGGCGCCTCCCGCGTCCCGGTGGACCACACCCTGCGCCGGCACGTGTGGAAGCCGGGGGGCGCCAAGCCCGGATTCGTCCTCTACGAAGGGGAGCGCACGCTGCTGGTGGACCCGGACGACCTGCCGCCACGCCTGGAGGCACCCAGCGGCGGACCCGAGGGCCCGTGAGCCCCGGCCCCGGGGCAACCGCCCGAGCGGGTCCAAGCCCGCCGGCTCCCCATACGCTGGCCGCACACCCCGCCACGGGAGGCCGGCCATGCCACACCCCGGGACGCCCCCGCCCAGCGCCCAGCCCCTGGTCTCTCTGGTCTTCGCCGTGCGGGACCGCCCCGAGCAACTCGCCTATTGCCTCGGGGCCCTTGCCTTCCAGACCGCCCCTGCGTCCGACTTCGAGGCCGTGGTGGTGGACGACGGCAGCGACCGCCCCACGCGCGACCTGCTCCGCGGGCTGCGGCCCCCGTTTGCGCTCCGCGTCGTGCGCCGCCCGACCCCGGCGGGGCGCGCGGCCGCACGCAACGAGGGCTGGCGGGCGGCCGCCGGGGGGATCGTCGTGTTCCTGGACGGGGACATCCTCCCCCAGCCGACCCTGGTCGCGGAGCACCGGCGCCTGCACGCGGCCTGGACCGGGCCCGGGCCGCTCTGCGTCAGCGGGCACCCCTGGCTCTGGCGTGGCGCCTTCACGGTGGCCTATCCCGACTTCGACCCTGCGCAAGCCCGCGACCTCGCGGCCCTCGCCGCCCGGGATACGGGGGTCGGCGCGCTCCTGCCCCCGGGCTGGGAGCGGGCGGGCCGCCCGATCGGCCTACTCCCGGGCCCCGCGCTCGCCACGGTCGAGGCGGCGGCCCGCCGGCTCGGGGCGCCCGCCCCGCGCGACGCGGGCGTGCGGCTCTGGCCGCGGACGGCCGCGCCGTTCCTGGCCTTCGTCACCCGCGACGTCTCGCTGCGGCGCGAACTGCTGACGGACACCGGGGGCTTCTGCGAGGACTTCCGCCGCTACGGACTGGCCGACTGGGAGTACGGATACCGCCTGCACCGACGGGGAGCCAGCTTCTGCTGTTCCTTCGCCGCCTCGTGCCTCCACCAGGTGCACCCCGCGGCGCCGACGCGCGCGCTGGACAACGCGGCCAACTACGGCCTGCTGCTGCGCCGCCACCCCGAGCCGGAGGTCGCGCTGATGGCCCTGTGTCCGCCGTGGCTCGACCAGGGCCGCTACACGCGCGCCTGTCGCGCCTACCACCACCTCCGCCGCGCCGCGCCCGATCTGGCGGCCGCGCTGGAGGCCCAACTGCTGGAGCTTGCGCGGGCGTGGGCGGCGTGGGGACAGAACCCCCGCGGGTCCGCCCCCACGCCCGCGCCCCGCCCCCTCGCCCCGGAGCCGTTGGCCCTCTGGCGCGCGCTCCGCGCGCCGGATGTCGCCGAACTGCTGCGCGCGGCCCGCTGGCTGGCCTGAGGTCCCGCCGGAGGCCGCCGCGCAGGGTTCGCCCGCGCCGCGGCGGGCCCCCTACGGAACCGCTCACCCCACCTGGGCGGCGCGCCCCGCGCGGAGCAGGCCCAGGGGGGCGCCCTCGGCGGCCCGCGCCTGCGCGGGCGTGATCTCGCCGACGGCCACCATGGCGCCCAGGACCGTTCTCTGGCGCGCCCGGGCGGCGCCGGGGTGGAGGAGGGGGTTGTAGCCGTACGGGTATTGGGGGAGGCCCGCCAGGAGGGTGCACTGGGTGAAGTTCAGGGCGCGCGGCGACAGGCCGAAGTACGTCTTGGCCGCCGCCGCGATACCGAACGCCCCGGC
>DAHWHV010000219.1 GCA_027335545.1 Clostridia bacterium | reverse complement strand
GCCGCCGCCCAACCCTCCCGGCCGCGGCCCCGACGGTGCCTCCGGGGGCAGCGCGGCCTCCCCCGGGGGCCCCCCCCCGGCGGGGGCTCCCTCGCCGCCGCGCTCCGCCGCCAGCGCCTCCTCCAGGGCGACGACCCTGCGCCGCGCCCGCGCCAGCTCGAAGCCCCCGAGCAGCGCCACGGCGATCGCCCCCACCAGGAGACTCGCGAAGATCAGCACGGGGAGCCGCACGGCCGGGAAGGTCACACCGACAAAGGTCAGGGCCACATCCTGAGTGTTCTCCACGGCGAAGAGCACGACCGCCAGGCAGACCAGCAGCCCCAGCACGAGCCGCACCATGCCGCCCAGCCCCGCATGTCGCTGGGGCCGCCGCCCGCCGACCCGCGCGCCCGCCCGCTTCGCGAATCCCCGCTTCCCCAACCCTTGCTTCCCCACGGAAGGGGGGTTCCCCATACCCGGCCGGTCCCCCTGCGCAGAGGCGCGCCCAGCCAACGCCCGAGCGGGCGTTGCCCGCCCGGACGTTGGCTGGCTCGCTGCCACCCGCGTGCTGGCCGCCCGATCGGCTCGGTGTCCACACGGGCGTTCGGCGTGCCGCCCGGCTTCCTTCCGCCCGCAGCCCGCGTTGGCCCCCTTTCAGCGGCGGCGGGCGCTGCGCCCGCCGCCGCGCCGCGGCCGGGCGCAGCCAAAAGGGACCCCGGCGTTTCCGCCGGGGCCCCTGCGCGCTCCCTGCGCCCGCACCGGGCTCAGCCGCTGCTGGCCGTCAGCGCCTCCGCCGCGGTGCCCCAATCGCCAGGGGCGGTGGCCGATGCCGCGTATTCCCCGGCCACCCAGACCTCCGAGGGATCGACGGGGTCCTGGGCCGCAGCGGAGTAATCCCCCCACCGGTTCGTGCCGGCCCCGCCGCTGCAGTCGAAACCGCAGTAGACCCCCTGGCCCGGCTCCACGGTCACGATCGGGTCCAGGGTCCCCGCCGCGGCGCCGGCCGGCTGACCCGTGGCGCCCACGCTCGCGTACGTCGTCGGCGAGGAGTAGCTGAAGGCGACGAAGAGGTTCCCGGACGAGTCCAGGGAAACGGCGGGGTAGTAGAGATCCGTACCCGCGACCCCCGCGTCGAAGTCCTGCAGGATGGACGGGCCCGCCGCCCCCGTGGCCACCTGGATGAGGCGCAGGCAGGACTGGACCGCCGTCCCGCCGCCCGGGGTACAGGCGTCGTTGCCGGCCGTCCAGAGGATGCCGTTCTGCCAAACCGCGGAGACCAGCCGGTCGTCGTCGGTGTCGATGGGCATGGCCCCACCAGGTTGCGCCGCATCCGGCGGCGCGCTGGTGGGGGCGATGGGCGGATCCCACTCCAACCACCGCACGTTGCCGTTGGTCGGGGAACCCGTGATCTCCACCACGCCCAGCGAGGGGTAGGGGGTGTTTTGCAGCAGCGTCGTGCCGTCGGAGTTGTTGTACACAAGGTAGGCGGTGTTGCCCGTGCTGAGGTTCTGGGCGGGGACCAGGCGGAAGCGATAGGGATCCGGTCCGAAGTCGACGCCGGCCACC
>DAHWHV010000194.1 GCA_027335545.1 Clostridia bacterium | reverse complement strand
GGACCCCGGGGGGGGGCGCGCGGCACGGCGGCCGGCGCTGCGGCGACGGCCGGGCGTGGACCCCGAGCGCGCGGCGTCGCGGGAGGCAGAGGCGGGAAGGGGGGCGGGCGTCGTGCAGGGAGCCGTCGGGCCGCTCGATTTCTGGAAACCAGTCGCCGCGGAGGGTTGGTCCTCGCACCACGGGCGGTACGCCGCGGATCCGGCCGTCGTCGCCCGCGTCGCCGAGATCCTGGCCGTGCTGCGCGCGGGCGGCGGCGAAGCGTTGTTGCGGGTGGAGGCCGCGCTGCGGCTGCGGCCCGCTAGCCCCGTCGAGGCGGCGCTCGCGGCGGCCCCGCTGCCCCTCCACGCCGTGGAGGTGGCGCCCGCGGATCTCGCCGCGGCGCCCGCGTGCGTGGCGCCGGACCTGGCCGGGGCGCTCCGCGCCGCGCGCCGTCGCCTGCTGGACTTCATGGGCCCGGCGGTCGGCCGTTCCTACGCCCACGAGGACCCGTGGGGGAACCGCGCCGCGCTGCGGCGCGTACCGCTTCAGCGCGTAGGGGTGTTCGCCCCGGGCGGCCGGGCACCGTACCCCTCGTCCGTGCTGATGGCCGTGGTCCCGGCCCGCGTCGCCGGTGTGGGCGAGGTGTGCGTCTGCACGCCCGCGGGGCCGGAGGGCGGCGCCGATCCTGGGGTGCTCGCCGCCGCGGCCATCGCCGGCGCCGACCGCGTCTTCCTGCTGGGCGCCGTGCCGGCGGTGGCCGCCATGGCCTGGGGCCTCGGCCCCGTCCCCGCGGTCGACAAGCTGGTCGGCCCTGGCGGTCCCTACGTGGTGGAGGCCAAGCGCCAAGTCTTCGGCGAGGTGGGCGTCGACGGCCTGCCGGGGCCCTCGGAGGTCGTGGTGCTCGCCGGGGCCGATGCCGACCCGGCCTTTGTCGCCGCCGACTTGGCGGCCCAGGCCGAGCATGGCCCGGACGGGCTGGCCCTGCTCGTCAGCGACGACCCCGCGCTGGCCGCCGCGGTGGGGGCCGCCCTGGCCCACGCCCTGGCCCCACTGCCGGCGCGACGCCGGGAGGACGCCCTCGCCACCCTGCGCCGCAGCGGGGGTCCCGTGGTCGTCGCCCACCTGCGCCAGGGCCTGGCCCTGGTCGAGCGGCTGGCGCCCGAGCACCTCTCGCTGCAGGGGAGGGCCGCCGAGGCCCTGGCCGGGGAGGTGCGGCGCGCGGGCGCGCTGTTCGTCGGGCCCTGGTCGCCGGTGGCGGCCGGGGATTACGCCGCGGGCACGGACCACATCCTGCCCACGATGGGGGCGGCGCGGCACGCCTCGGCGCTCCTGCCCGCGGACTTCACCCGCACCCTGCAGGTGTTTACCGGCTCGGCCGCGGGCGTCTCCGCCTGGGCACCCGCCGCGCTGGCCCTGGCCGCGGCCGAGGGCTTCCCCGCCCACGCCGCGTCGATCCGCCTGCGGCGCGAGGCGGCCCCACCGGCGGCGGCCGGGCCAGCCGCGGGCGCTCCGTACGTGCCCGCCGTACCGCCGGGCGCGGTGCGCCTCGACCTCAACGAAAACCCCTTCCCCTGGCCCGAGGATCTGTGGGCCGCGGTCCTGGCGCGGCTGCGCGCGGCCGAGCCCACCCGCTACCCGCGGGAGACGGAGCGCCTGCAGGAGGCCCTGGCCGCGTACGCGGGCGTGCCCGCCGGCTGGTGCCTGCCGGCCAACGGCTCGGACGAACTGATCATGGCCGCGGTGGGGGCCTGGGGACGGCGCGCGGCCCGCGCGCTCTTTCCGGTGCCCACCTTCGGCATGTACCGCCGCCTGGCGGCGTCTGCCGGCCTGCCCCCGGTGGCGGTGCCGCTGGGCCCGCCCCCGGAGTTCGCCCTGCCAGTCGACGGGCTGCTGGCGGAGGCCGCGCGGGGGGGCGAGACGCTGCTCTTCCTCTGCCGGCCCAACAACCCCACCGGCACCCTTTGGCCCGCGGCGGAGGTCCGTCGGCTGGTGGACGCCGAGGGCGTCTGGACGGTGGTGGACGAGGCGTACGTCGAGTTCGCCCGCGAGGGCGGCGGCGGGAGCGGGTCGGGTCTCGTCTCCTGGCTGTCGGACTGTCCGCGCCTGATCCTGCTGCGCACGCTGAGCAAGGCCTATGCCTTCGCCGGCCTGCGCGTGGGGTACGCCCTGGGCCGGCCGGAAGCCCTGGCGCCCTGGCGGGAGGCCGTGCAGCCCTGGGCCGTGGGCGCCTTCTCCTGCGCGGCGGCGCTGGAGGTGCTGGGGCGCGAGGGCTGGATGCGGCAGGCGGTGGCGAGGCTCCTGCAGGAGCGGGGGCGCCTGCGCGCCGCCCTGGCGACACTCCCGGGCCTCACCCCCTATCCCAGCCAGGGGAACTACGTCCTGTTCGGGGTCGGCGAGGCGACCGGGTGGGAGGCCTTCGACCTCTTTGACCGGCTCTACGCCGACGGTGTCGTCATCCGGCGCTGGCGGGACGAGCCGCGCCTGCGCGGCGCCCTGCGCGTCAGCGTCGGGCGGCCGGAGGAGAACGACCGGTTCCTGGAGGTGCTCGGGCGCGCGCTGGCGGAACGGCGGGGGGCCGGGCGCTGAGCCGGGGGCGCGGCGGGTGCCCGGCCGGC
>DAHWHV010000190.1 GCA_027335545.1 Clostridia bacterium | reverse complement strand
CGGGCCAGTCCAGCCCGCGCAACTGGGCCATGGTGTCCCCCTCGAAGGCGGCGTGGGAGACCAGCCCCTCTTCGGCCAGCACGTGCCCGCTGGAGGCGAGGCCGTGGCTCCGAGCCCAGTGGCGGATGGGCCCGAAGTAGCGCTCGCCGGAGAGCCGGGTCGTCAGGGCATGGAACTGGGCCCGGTAGCGCCGCGCCGCGGCCTCCCCCCCGGCGAGCGTCTCAAAGAGCAGGGGCAGTACGTCCAACACGTCGCCCCCGAAGGCCGCGGTGAAGGCGGCCGGCAGGTCGGCCGCCCACGGCAGCGCCGGGTACTGCACGGGTGGCGGCGACAGCGGGTCGCACACGCGCCGGGTGGCCGTCAGCGGCGGAACGAAGGCCGAGATCCAGGAGGGCTCGTCGGTAAACGTGGCCTCGACGTGGCGCAGCAAAGCCCCCAACTCGGCGGCGTAGCGCTGGTGCGTCACCGCGACGAAGGCGCGGCCGCCGTCAGGGTCGAGGACGTTGACCATGCGCCGACTGGCGTGGAAGTTGCGCTCGGCGTGGGTTCCCTCGTACAGGCGCCGCGTAAAGGCGATCCCCACTCGCCAGGCCTCGCCGCCGGCGGCCCGGCCCGGGTCCACCGCTCCCCCCCTGCCCTCTCCGTCCGGACCCAGGACGGCCTCCGGTGCCAGGCGTTGCCTGCCCTCCCAGGACGGCCGACCAGCGGCGGCCAATGGGAAACGCCAAGCCGCCAGCACCTCCAGGGCCATGGCCGGCGCACGCCAGCGCCGATCGGGGATGGGCCCTTCGGCGGGGTCCAGGGGCAGCCAGGCCCAGCTGACCCCCGTGGCCTCCGACTCCGGGTGCGCGGCGAGCACAAGCCCACCCGCGGCCCCACTGGGATAGCCGTCCTCGTCGTACACCCACACCCGCAAGCCGCGCGCGGCCGCCCCGGCCACGACCCGGCGCATGGCCTCCCAGCCCTCTGCGGCCTGCAGGTAGCCTTCGGACGCGTGGTTGACGACAATCCCGCCGAGCCCAAGGGCCATCAGCCGGTCCAGGTAGGCATCCAGGCGTCCCTGACTAGCGGCGTGAGCCGCGCCCCCATGGACGATCTGCAAAGGGGCGAAGGCCCCGGGCCCCGCCTCCCGCCCCGCGCGCCCCCCGCCCCGGCCGCTTGCCGCCGCGGGATCGCCGCGCACGCACCCCATCGGCCCTTCGTCCGCCAGCTGGGAGGACATCGTCGCCGCTCCCCACGATCTGCTACGCGCGCGGAGCCGCCCCGATGACCGCCGCCCCAGCGTCGGGGCGACACCGACACTTGGCGCTACCGCGGCGTCCTCTACCGGACAGCGCCCGCCCCGCTGGGGCAGCCACGGACCGTTCGGTCGCTCCCCGGCGATTCCTGCTCCCGCGGCCACCGTCTGCACGTTGCCCCTCACGTCGGCAGGCGTCCGGTCCGGGCGGACTCCCGGGCATCGGTGATGCCGGCAGACCTTTCGGCTGGAACGGGAGGGCGAGCAGGGGGCTGGGTGTGGGAGTATGTGTGTGTCTGTGGGCTGCTGTTGGAGTCTGTGGGCTTCTTATTGGAGGCTGTGGGAGTCTGTGGGATTCCTCCTCGGGGGTGGTTTCTGGGTCCAGGCGCTGTCCTCACCCTTGGCGACCCTATCCCTAGCTAGGTTCTGTTACCCGGGGCCTGGGAAATGGTGACCCCCTCCGACGGGCTGCTGCCCGTCAGGGGTAGGCGGTCGCGGGGTGTAGACGGCGGTTCGGCGCGGTTCCCGGGCTCGTGATTCCGCTTCAGCCCGTCCCCATCCCCACCCACCGTTGCCCCATCAGTCCATCCCCGGTCCAGCGGCCCGCTTGTGTCGCCCCGCGTGGACGGGTGGGGCCCGCCCCTGCAGCACCGATCGCGGTCACGCCCGCTCACCACTCGGATCGCGTGTTCCCGGGGCAGGAGCTATCTGGACATGCGCCGAACAATTGTCCCGACATGACCGGCGGGTTCCAGCGTCCGCACAAGTGCAGCGGCGCGGCCAGACGGTGCGGTGGCGTGGCCGGGCCGCTGCACTGGGTTGGGTACAAGTCCCCGCACGCCGCCCCGGCGTGGCGCCGCCCTCGCGGCAGAGGATGCATGCGGGCGAGTACGGTTCCGGCCTGCCTGGACATGGTGGGCGCCAAGAGCCCGAGCGAGCCCCGAGGCCACCAGGAGTCCCTGGGCACACACCCTCCAGGAGATCCGGCGGTGCGCGCAGCGTCCTGCGCACCTGGGTGGGGCCTGGAAGCCTGGCGCCGAACGCCCTCGGCTGTGGAGGTGGCGACGTGGCGAGTCTCTCCCGAGAGTCCCCGGTTCCGTCGGTTCCGGCAGGGGGGAGGGCCGGTCGGGTCGGGCGGCGGCGGTTGGCTCGGGCGACCGGCCTGCTCGTGGCGGGTGCGGTGGTCGGGGTCGAGGGCCTCCTGGCCGGCTGCGCGACCTCTCCCGCCGCCACCCGCTCCGCGGCGAAGCCCACCGTCGCCAGCAACAAGGTGACGCTCTACTACTCGGCCGGGGGGTATGAATCCACCCGGAGCGCCGCGTCCCTCCAGGCGGTCCAGGAGCTCCTGCAGACGCACTTCCTGGCCAAGCATCCATCACTGGACCTGCGCGTGAACTGGAACTACCACGGGGACTCGTCCGGTCTCATCTCTGCCATGATCGCCGGCGCTGCGCCGGATGTCTTTGAGGAGTGGCAGCCCTCGACCCTGCTCAAGCACGGTGCCTACTGCCTGGATCTGTCCCCGTACATCCGGAAGGCGAACCTGAATCTCGCCCAATTCCTGCCGGGCGAACTGGAAACCTTCAGGACGACCAACGGTGAGGGCGTCCTGGGGCAGTGGGGCCTGCCGGCGTATGTGCACCAGATGGCGATGGCCGTCAACCTCGACGTGCTGGACAGCCTGGGTCTGGCCTACCCGTCGCCGCAGTGGGACTGGCAGGAGGCGGAGGCGCTGTGGAAGGGCGCCACCAAGCGCGGCACCAACCCCGCTCAGGGACGGACGGGAGGCGCCTTCCTCTGGTTCGGGGGAGGGCCGATGTCCTTCTACCTCCACGGCTGGGGGGCCTCGTACGTCGACCCGGCCGATACGACCCGGTGCGTCGTCGATTCACCGCAGGCGGTGAGCTTTGGCGACTGGCATTTCGGCCTGCTGCAGAGCGGCGCGGCGACGCTGAACAACTCGAGGAGTGGGTTCGCCAAGGGCCAATTGGTGTGCGCGATCCGGGGTACGGACGGTGGCCTGGCCCCGTCGGTCGTGGCTTGGCGCGGGACGAAATGGCGCTTCTATCCCATGCCCACGTGGCCTCGGGGCAAGTTCACCGCCTGCTACAGCGACTTCCACGGCATCTGGTCGGGAACCAAGCACCCCGACGCGTCCTGGGAGTTGGTGCAGTTCCTGTCGACCGACCTGAACTGGCAGCGGGGGCTGATGCACCTCTACCTCAACGGCCCGGCCCTGAAGGCGCTCTGGCCCGAGTGGGCGGCCACCGTCGTCCAGGTGGCGCCGCCTCTCAAGGACAAGAACGTGGAGGTCTTCGTGCAGCAGGTCCAAGACAACATGCCGATGTATCACAACTACTTCGAGTACGATACCGTCGGCGCGTTTGGCATCATCTCGTCCTGGATGAATCGCATCCTCAACCGTAAGGCGACCGTCCGCGGAGGCTTCGCCGCCGCCGCGCAGCAGACCAACGCCTTCGAGGCGGCCTTGAAGTCGGTGGCGCCCGCCAGGAGTCAGGCGGCCAAGGCATTCCCGAGTACGGGGCCAGGGATCGCCAAAGTCCCAGCGGGCCTTTAGGCCGGGGCTGCAAGAGTCCGGTCTTGCGGCCCCGCCGTCCGGACGCTTCCGGACGCTGTGGTGGGCATTCCTCGTGACCCGCTGTCCCTGGTGGTTTGGCGGGGTGCCTGCGGCTTTTCGCAGCGGCCTTCTGGCACCCCTGGCGCCACGGGCCATTCCGGTGATCCGTCGCGCCTCTCCAAGGTGCTCGCTCCACCCGGAGGCTCGGGACCGCCGACCCGCGCGGCCAGACGCCAACCTCCCGTAACCTCGGCCATGGCGCGGGCATCCTAATCTGCCCGCGGCGAACGCGGAGGTGGGGAGGCTGGTTTCGAGGTGCGCTGGCCGGCCGAACGGGGCACCTGGGTCCTCGTCGGGCTTCCGTGGGCGGCGGGCGCGGCGGCGGGCATCCTCAGCGGGGCGTGGGGCCCGAGTCTCCTCTTGGGCGGGGCCCTGTTCTGCGGCGTGATGGCGCGGGAACCGCTGGTGTGGTCGCTGTGGCGGCGGACTCACGGGCTCCCGCCACTGCCGGAGTGGCGCGGAGGCGCGGCATGGGCCGCAGCCGGGCTGGCCCTGACCGCGGCCTGGTGGCATCTCTGCCCGCAGCCCGTCCACCGCGTGGCCTTGGCGCTCGTGCTGCTCGGGGCCGCATGGGAGGCCGGGATGCGGCTGATCCGCGCCAGCGCGTGGTGGCCCGGCATCGGGGGGTCCGCCCTCAGCGCGGCGGGCATCTTCCTCGCAGCAGGTACCGCGGCCCCCGAACCCGCGACCTGGGTGGCGGCCGGCGGCATCGCCTACGCCGTCGGCTGCACCGTCTGCGCGATGGGCCTATACACCAGCCGGGTGCCGCAGGCCCGCCCCGCGGCTCGCTCGGCCCCCACGCGCCTGCTCTGGGGGTGGTCGGCGGCGGGCGGGGTGTCGCTGGCCATCGCCGGGCTGACCACCGGCGCGCTCACCACCTCCGCGATGGTGTTGGGCATGGGTTTGCTGCACGCCGAGATGGCCCATACGCAACCGCGCACCCGGAACTTCCGTTGGCTGGGATGGCGTGAGGCCCTGTGGCTGGCCACGGTGATCGCCCTGATCCTCTGGGCCGCGGGCCGCGGTCCCGCCCCGCCGCCGTGACCGGCGGCCCGCCGCGCGCGGCCGCCCTCGCCCCGCCCAGGTCAGAGGCCCACGGGGCCGACCCGCCTCATCGGCCCACTCCCCGGTGCGCTGATCGCCTTCAGGGAGACCGAGACGGCCTCGGGGTCCAGGAACGTCCCTGTGCGCTCGCGGAGCGCACGGCCCCTGGGCTGGTGGTGTGGGGCCAGTTTTGGGCGTAGTCGTCGGGGCAAGCGCTCACGGTTGCCTGGCCATGCAGAGGCACCCCCGCCACCCCGCGGGCCGCGCGCTTCCCGCTTGGGGCCCTGCGCCGGGGCCGCCTCGGGGCGCTGCTGCCGGTCGCGGCCGCGTGGGCTTGGTTCTTCTGGCCGCCGGGGCACGCCCGGTTCACGCTGGCGCAGGCGTTGGGCGCGCGCGTGGCTGTGCCGGCCCCCGCCCGCCCCGCTGCCCCCGGGGCTGAGGCTGGGGGCGGCCCGCGCCGCCCCCAGCCTCAGCCCGCCCCGCTTGGCACCCCCGCACGGCCGTAGCGGTCCTCCAATCGGACCACGTCGTCCAGCTCGGGGGTGCTCACCTCGAAGATCACCGCGTCGCTGACGGCCTCCATCCGGTGCACGGTCCCAGGGGGCACGACCGCCACGTCCCCGGGGCCGACCAGCCGCTCCTGCTCCCCCAAGCGCAGGTACACCTGGCCGCTGAGGAAGTAGAGGGTCTCGTGCTTGAGTTCGTGGTACTGCAGGCTCAGGGCGCAGCCGGCCCGCACCTCCAGGCGCTTGGCGGCGTACGCCGGGCAGACGGCCCACCAGACCTCGCGCCCCCAGGGCTTGGCCACGACGCGGCACCCGTCCTCGCCGAGCAGCCGGGGCCCGGCCTGGGCGCGCAGGGCGGGCGCGGCAGGCGTGTGCGGGCGCAGGTCGATCTCCCAGACGGCCTCGTCCGTGGTGGCGGCGACCTCCTCGGCCCCGGGGAGCTCGATCCCGGGATCGCCGGCGCCCGCGCGCGTCTGCTCCCGGACCGCAGCCTCGTCCAGGTGCGCCCCGTAGCCCCCGTCGCGCACCGCCGTCAGGGCGTCCCGCAGGCGGGGCAGGGCGTCGCGCGCGGCCACCAGCGTGGCGTCAGGGGTATCGACGACGACGAGGTCCTCGACGCCGTGGGTGACGACCAGCCGGCCGCGGCTGGCCCCGTAGACCACCGTCCGCTCGCTCTCGGAGAAGACGGCGTCGCCGAAGCGCACGTTGCCCTGGTCGTCCCCGCGCTGCAACCGGGCCAGCGACTCCCAGCTGCCCACGTCGTCCCAGGCCAGCATGGCCACGACGACGGCGGCCCGCTCGGTCCGCTCCAGGAGGGCGCGGTCCAGGGAGCGGGCCGGCAGCGGCTCCAGCAGGGCCCGCAGTTCGGCGGCGGGCACCTCGGAGGGGTGGCGGCCCCCCAACCCCTCGCTCAGCGCGCGCAGGCCCGGGTCATAGAGCCCCAGGACCCCCAGCAAGACGTCCGTGCGGCAGACGCAGACCCCGGTGTTCCTGAGGTGGCGACCGTCGGCCAGGAACTCGGCCGCCCGACGCAGGGCCGGCTTCTCCACGAAGCGCTCCACGACCGCCAGCGCCGTGCCGCCGCAGGGCGGCAGGTCCGGGCCGCGCAGGATGTAGCCATAGGCGGGCTCGGGGCGCGTCGGGGGAACCCCGATCAGCACGGGGCACCCCTCGCGCTCGGCGGCGGCGTACGCGGCCTGTAGGGCCGCGCGGAAGGCGGCGTCGTCGAAGACGGCGTGGTCGGCCGGCAGCAGGGCCAGCAGGGCCTCGCCCCCGGTCAGGGCGCGTGCGGCCTGGGCCGCCAGCACGGCGGTGGCCGCCGTGTCGCGCGTCAGCGGCTCGCTGACCAGGTGCCGCTCATCCAGCCCCGGAAGCTGCTCCCGGACCAGGGCGGCGGTCTCCGTCGCCGTCAGCACGAAGGCGTCGTGGTCCGCCCCCATCCCCGCGACCCGAGCGTGGGTCCGCTGCAGGAACGAGGCCCGGCCGTCCAGGCTCAGGAACTGCTTGGGCAGTCGGGTCCGGCTCCGCGGCCACAGGCGCTGGCCGTCGCCACCCGCCAGGAGCCCGGCGAGACGTCGCACGCACGCCACCTCCACGGCCTTCCCTATCCAGGGGCCAGGGGCCTGGGGCGGCCGGGTCGGGGGCCGCTGCCCCCCGCGCCGCGCGCCCCGGATGCACCGGTCCCGCCCCCCGCCCTACATCCCGGAGCCGAACAGGACCGTGGGGATGGTGCGCAGCAGGATCGCCAAGTCCAGCCACAGCGACCAGTTGTCCACGTAGCGCAGATCCAGGGCCATCCACTCCTCGAAGCTCAGGGCGTTGCGGCCGGAGACCTGCCAGAGGCAGGTGAGGCCGGGGCGGAAGGCCAGGCGCCGGCGGAAGTCCGGCTCGCCATACTGGCGCACCTCGTCGGGCAGGGGCGGCCGGGGCCCGACCAGGCTCATGTCCCCGCGCAGCACGTTCCAGAGCTGCGGTAGCTCGTCGATCGAGAACTTTCGCAGGATGCGCCCCACGGGGGTGACGCGCGGGTCGCCCTTCATCTTGAACACGGGGCCGGTCATCTCGTTGCGGGCCAGCAGGGCCTGGCGGCGGGCCTCGGCGTCGCGCACCATCGTGCGGAACTTCAGGCAGGTGAACTCGCGGCCGTGCAGCCCGATGCGCCGCTGGCGGAAGATGACCGGGGCGCCGTCTTGCAGCAGGATGGCCAGTGCCGCCGCTAGGAGGAAGGGAGAGGCCAGCACCAGGGCCCCGGCGGCGACCACGATGTCCATCAGGCGCTTGAAGGCCAGACCGACCGTGTCCGTCGGCGGGGAGAGCACCACCACCTGGCCGCCGCCCCTCTGGCCCATCAGGCGGGCGCCGAAGGAATCGAGCATGATCCACAGGGTCTTGCCCTCGCGCAGGGCCGTCTGGACGATGTGACGGAAGCTCGGGTCGTCGACGGCCGTCGTCACCGCCACGTGGTCGACGACGCGACTGTGCAGGACCTCGGGGAGCTGGGCGTAGTCGCCGAGCACCGGTAGGGGGGCCCGCGCATCCAGCGCGGCGCCGATCGGTAGCAGCAACCCGACCGGCCGCAGCCCGGCGTCGGGCCGGGTCAGGGCCGGCTGGAGCTCCGCGAGCTTGTCGACCGGGCCGACGACCAGTACGTGCCGCACGTCCCAGCCGTTGCGTCGCCGCGCGGCCAGCCAGGCCCGCAGCAGGAGGCGGAAGCTGACGTTCAGCAGGCAACTCAGGATGGGGAAGCCGGCGACGACCAGGCGGCTGACGGCCATCTCCTTGGCCAGCAGGCTCAGGGCCAGCAGGACCACGGCGCCGGCCGCGTTGATGGATACGGTCTCCAGGACCTCGTGGGCGGTCCCGCCAAGGCGGTAGGGCAGGTCGCGTCGGACCATGACCGAGAGCCCCCACCACAGGGCGACGATCACCGGGAAGAGCGCGACGTACCAGAGGCCGATGCCGCTGTCGGTCTGGGCGGCGAAGGGGCCGATGTGGACGCGCACGAGGATCGCATAGGCCAGGATGGCGATGAGGACGTCGGAGAAGGCGCCGAGCTCGCGGCGGTGGTGGCCCAGTTGCACGTCCCAACCCCCTACGTCCGATCGGAGCCCGGTGGCGCGCCAAGGCAAAGGGCCGCCCCCGTCGGGGGACGAGCGTTGCGTGTGCGCTGTTCCGGTGGCTCCACCCTAATTGGGCGAACCGACCATGGACAAGTCCCAATGCGGGTATCGCCGCGCGGGCCCGCTCCGGCGGCATCCCGGGTCGACGGGGGAGGGGGAGGGGATTGGGGAGGGAGGGGATTGGGGAGGGGGCGGAGCGGAGGGGAGGGGAGGGGAGGGGAGGGAGGGGTCGAGAGGGAGGAAAGGGGCAGAGCGGGACGGAGAGGGAGGACGGCACCCGGCCGGGGGCCGGGCTCGCGCGGGGGCTGGACCCCGCCCGGCCTCCGGGCGAACCCCCTCAGGCCCGGAGGCCCTCGACGCCGGTGAGGGCGGGGTCCTCCGGCGCGGTGCCGCGCTGGCGCGGGAAGTGGGGGGCCCGCCAGGGGATCACCCGCACGCGCTCGTCGCCGATCCAGCGGCGCCGCAGGGCGGCGGCCAGGTGGGGGACGCAGACATACCAGACCTCCTCGGCGCTGCCGGAGGCCAGGTGGGGCCCCACGAACCCATCCAGGGCCGCGGGGGAGGCGGCGGTGAGTTGCAGCTGGATCAGAGCCCGCCGGCCGTCCGGCAGCGTCAGGCGCCCGTCCGGGGGCGGCAGGGGCGGACCGCCGGCCCGCCCGGCCTCGGAGCGCAGCTCGCGCTCGGTGGCCCAGCGTCCCCCGGTGCGCCGGCAGAGCCCCTCGGCCAGCTCCAGGAGCGCCAGGCTGTGGCGCGGGTGCGGCGGGTCCCGCGGGACCGGCGCCCGCCCCGAGCCGGCGGCGGCCTGGCCCGCGGGAGTGGCGGACCAGACCTGGAGGCGGCCGCCGAGGGGGGCCGGCTGGGCCAGGCCCAGGGCGAGGAGTCGGCGGAGGTCGGGGTGGGCGGAGCGCGCGGCGAGCCCCCGCGCCCGCGCGAGCTGGCCGGGTGTGGCGTAGCCGAAGCGGTCCAGCAGGTCCAGCGTCGCGAGCCCCGCCGGCCCGAGGCGGTCCGGCCGGAGCGCGGCGGGACCCGCCCCCCGGTCGCGCCGGTGGGACGGCGGGGTTGCGTTGGGGGGGAGCCAGCCGGGCCGGAAGGGCGCGCGACCGCCCAGGTGCGGCGGGTCCCAGGCCTCCAGGAGGGCCGGGACCTCGGCCTCCCGCAGCTGCGCGCAGAGCCCCGGCGGCGCGAAGACGTAGCCGCTCCCGACACCACAGGCGACCGAGCCGACCAGGACGCGGCGCCGCACGTCCCAGATCGGCAGGGGCCAGAGCAGGAGCCAGGCGGGGAGGCGGCGCCCCCCGGGCAGGCCCACCAGACCGTGCGGCGCCGGCACCCGCTCGGCCCGCAGCCGCGCGGCGGCGCCGACCGGCAGGCCCGGATCGGTCCAATGCGTCCACGTCCAGCCGCGGCCCTGGAGCCAGCGGGCCAGATCCACGGTGGCCAGCAGCCGGTCCACCTGCCCCAGGTCCGGATGCAGCGGCGGCGGCGCAGCGGGGAGGTCGGCCAGGGCGCGTCGCCCGGCGGGGGTCAGCGAGTAGGCCACCCCCGCCGGTAGACCGTGCGCGAGCCGCGTGGCGCGGAGCCACCCCCGATCGTAGAGCTCGGCCGCGGCCCTGGCGCCGGGGGCGCCGTGCAGCCCCCGGTTCTGCGCCCGGCACAGGAACCCCCAGCGGCCCAGGGAGCGCAGCAGGCGCTCCTCCCGCGCGCGCAGCGGGGCGGCCGCCGGGCGGCGGTGGGCGGGGTCCACCGTGGCGGCCGTGCGCCGGGCACGA
>DAHWHV010000180.1 GCA_027335545.1 Clostridia bacterium | reverse complement strand
GCGCGGCAGCCAGCGCGGCCCGCACGAACGGCGCCGTGCCGCTGGCCGAGATGGCCACCAGCGTATCCAGCGGGCCGGCCCCCGCCGCGAGGGCCGCCGCCTCCCCCGCGCCGGCGTCGTCCTCGGCGCCCTCCACCGCCCGGGCCAGCGCCCCCAGCCCGCCCGCCACCAGGGGAACCACGCGCCCCTCCTCCAGGCCGAAGGTGGGCGGGCACTCGGCGGCCTGCACCGCGGCCATGCGCCCGCTGGTCCCCGCCCCGGCCAACAGCAGCCGCCCCCCGCACAGCCAACGGGGACGGACCTCCTCGATGACGGCGGCCAGGGCGGGCAGCGCCCCGCGCACGGCCTGGCCCACGACATCGTAGGCCGTGCACAGGCGGTCGACCAGTTCGGGCGCGCTGAGCAAGTCGAGGTCGACGGTGGCCGCCGCCGGACGTTCCGTCTCCAGGGAAGCCGCGTCCACGGGTCCCACCCCCCCCGCCGCGCGGTCCGCGCGCGGCGCCGCATGCTATTCGCTGACCGGAGGGGCATGGGCGCCGCGTCGGCGCAGCCGGGCCATCCCGCGCCGCGCCAGGGGCAGCGCGCGCTCGGCCAGCCAATAGGCCGCCGGGCGCAGCGGCCGGTCCCACTCTCCGACCAGTTCGACGAGTTCGGCGCCAAACCCGCGCTTGAAGCGGTACAGGCCGTAGAGGTGGTTCTCCGGATCCAGGTCGCCGGACACCCCGCGGAAGTCGTAGAGGCGGCAGCCGTCGTCCAGCCCGCGGCAGACGGCGTCCCACTGGACCGCGTACGCCGGCATCAGGTCGCGATGCTGCGAGGAACTGGCGCCGTACAGGTACCAGGCCATTCCGCCGACCCGGAAGACGATGGCGCCGGCCAGCAGTTCACCGTCGGCCTCGGCGAGCAGCAGCCACCCCAGCCCGGCCGCCAGGCAGTGCCGCCACATGCCCGCGAAGTAGCCGGGGCCGCGCACCAAAAAGCCGTCGCGGCGCGCCGTCTCCTGCAGCAGCGCGTAGAAGGCGGGAAGGTCGCCGGCGCCCCCGGCCCGCACGCGCACGCCCCGGCGCTCGGCCACGCGGATGTTGTACCGGGTCTTGGGGTGCATCCCGGCCAGCAGCGCCTCCCGGTCCCGGCCGGCAAGGGGCAGTTGCATGTGGAAGCGGGGCTGGACCCCCTCGAAGTTCAGGCCGGCCGAACGCGGGCGCCACCCGTGGCGGGCCAGGGCCCCGGCGCACCCCGCCTCGGCCAGCGGCACGCCCGGGTCGAGTTTGACCAGGACCGCGTGGCGCGCACGCCCCAATCGCGCCACGGCCTCCAGGGTCGCGTCCACCGCGCGGGCGTCCGCCCAGTCGACGATGGGGCCCCGCGGGACATACAGCAACGGCCCCAGTCCGGGCAGTTGGCGCTCCAATACGGAGGCGGCGCCCACCGGCGCGCCGCCGGGTCCGGCCACGAGCAGGCGGTGGGGCACCCAGCCCGTTTCGCGTTTGAGCTCGCCCCACTCCCAGGTCTGGAGGAAGTCGGGGCGGTGCGCCGCGGCGACGAACGTGGAGAAGGGGGCACGCTCCGCGTCAGCCACGCTGACCCGGTCCCCTGCGGCCGCCCGCCCGGCCGGACGCCTGATCCTGGTCCCGCCTCGGCCTGATCACCCCAGGTCGCCCACCTTCCTGCGCGCCCCTTGGCACATCGTGCCCGCCGCGGCGGGCACACTACCGCCGGGGGGGATCGACATGGCCGACACGAAGGGATGCACGATCGCACCGCAACCGAACGGCCCCCTGCTGGTCCGGGGCGGCTTCGCCCTCGTGGACCCCGAGGGCGCGCGGCACGACCACGCCGAGCCAGTCGCCCTGTGCCGCTGCGGCGGGTCTCAGAACAAGCCCTTCTGCGATGGTACCCACAAGCGCATCAGCTTCCAGGCGGCGGGGGTGCCCAAGGACTAGTGGGGTGGGGGAGAACCCCCACCCCACACCGATCGCGATCACCGCTTGAAGGCGTCTTCGAAGCTCCCGCCGGAAGGCGGGCTGAAGTCGATCCCCTTGACGAACGCCGCGGCCTCCGGACCGCCGACCTCGCGGTCCATGGTGTTGTCCTCCCACTCGATCGACAGCGGCCCGCTGTATCCGGCGGTGTTCAGCGCCCGGATGATGGGCGTGAACTTCACGTCGCCCCGTCCCGGCGAGCGGAAGTCCCAGGCCCGGCGCGGATCGCCGAACTGCAGGTGCGAGGACAGGATGCTGCTCCTGCCGTTGAGGTTCACCGAGACGTCCTTCATGTGCACGTGGAAGATGCGGTCCGGGAAGGCATAGATCAACTCTGCCGGGTCCATGCCCTGCCAGAGCAGGTGGCTGGGGTCGAAGTTGATGCCGAACGCGGGGTGGTTGCCGACGGCCTCCAGCGCCATGCCGAAGGTGTAGAGGTCGAACGCCACCTCGGTGGGGTGGACCTCGAGCCCGAAGCGCACCCCGTTGCTCTGGAACTCGTCGAGGATCGGC
>DAHWHV010000178.1 GCA_027335545.1 Clostridia bacterium | reverse complement strand
GCCGGCGGGGCGCCGGCCCGCGAGGGGTGCCTGTCGCGCACCCCCCCGCGCGTGATAGCCTGGTCGCGCCGGGGCTTGCGGGCGGCCTGCCCGCCGCAGGGCAACGGGGATCCGGGGGGGGACGTGCCGACCGTGCTCTATGAGTGGCGTACCTACCACGCGGTGGCCGGGAGGATGGGGGACCTGCACCGGCGGTTCGCGGACCACACCTGCCGCCTCTTCCAGCGGCACGGCATCCGGCAGATCGGGTACTTCGTCCCTTGTGGGGCCGAGGGGCCGTTGCACTATCTCTTGGCCTACCCGGACCGCCGGGCGCGCGACGCCGCCTGGGAGGCGTTCCGCGCGGATCCAGACTGGATCGCGGCCAAGGAGGCGAGCGAGCGGGTGGGCCCTCTGGTGGAGCGCATCGACAGCGTCTTCCTGGAAGCCACCCCCTACTCGCCCCAGCCATGAATCGGGACGGCGGGGCGAGCGGGGAGTCCGTCGCCGCGCGCCATGCGGCGCTCACGGCGCGGGCCAGGGCCTACCTGGACGGGCCCTGGTCTCTCCTGCCCGCCGGGCGACGCCTCGGTCCCCGGCTGGGGGCTGCCGTGGTGCTGGTGGTGGGCGCCCAGGCACTCGGCGCCTCCGGCGCGCGGACCCCCCTGGAGTTGGAGATCATCCTGGGGGAGGAGGAGTGGACCTCCTGGCGCGCGCAGGCGCGCACCTCCGAGTTCCTGGTGACCGATCCGGCGGCCCGTGCCTGCGTGCGCATCCGGGACGAGGAGTGGCTGGGCGACCGCCTCGCGACCGGCGGCGGCCTGTGGTTGCGGCAGCGCGCGGTGGTCGTCGCGGATACGGGGGAGCGGTTCGGCACCGCCGTGCGCGCCGCCCTGGCGGCCTGCCGCCGCGACCAGCCGCGCGCGGTGCGGCAGGCGTACCGCGCCCTGCGCGCCGGGCTGGCCGGCGCCGACACCGTGCCCGACAGCCTGGCGCGCAGGGTCCTACTGGGCGCCGCGATCGAGGCCGCCCTCACCCTGCCCGTCCTCTGCCGGGCAGAGCCCTGCCCGCCACCGGAATGGCTGGCCTGGTACCTGGTCCGCGTCTCGGCCGAGGGCGCCGGCATCGTGGAACTGTGCGCACGGGGGGCTGCGGGCACGAGCGTTGCCGGGGAGGCTGCGGCCCAACTCCGCCGCGTGCTCGACGAACTCCTCGATGCCGCTGGGTTCGGGGAAGGGATCGTCCGCTGCTACGGGCAATGGTCTTGAGGCCCCGCAGCGGCAGGAACGGCGGCCGCGTCGCGGGAAAGGCCGCATCCCGGAGTCCGCCTGCCTCGCGCCCCGCAAGGGGCAAATCTGGGCTGAAAGGGGCGAAGGCCTGGCTGGGCGGACGGCGTGGACAACCGCCGCGGCGGTGGGGACACGCTTTTGTGGCCAGGCCAGCATGAGCGCAGCACTGCCCACCCGACCCCTGGGACGCACCGGGGTGTCCGTCACGACCCTCGGTTTTGGCGCCATGGAGATCCGCGGACCGCGCATCTGGAACGGCCGCCCCGTGGGGGACGCGGAGGCGGAGCGCATCCTGCACGCGGTGCTCGACGCCGGGATCAATGTGATCGACACCGCCCCCGACTACGGCCGCAGCGAGGAGTTCATCGGCCGCTTCCTCTCGAGCCGGCGCGCGGAGTACTTCCTGGCCACCAAGTGCGGCTGCAACGTCGTCCCGGCCGGCGACCACGACGAAACGCCCCACGTCTGGACCCGGGACAACCTGCTGCGCAACATCGAGCAGAGCCTGGAGCGCCTGCGGACCGACCACGTGGACCTGCTGCAGCTCCACAACCCCTCCGTCGCCGACGTGGAGGCCGGCGAGCTGGTGGCGGCCCTGGGGGAGGTGCGCGCGAGCGGCCGCGCCCGCTTCATCGGCTGCTCCTCGACGGCGCCACACCTGCCGACCTTCGTCTCCTGGGGCGTCTTCGACGCCTTTCAAATCCCGTACTCCGGGCTGGAGCGCGCCCACGAGGGCTGGATCGATGCCGCAGCCCGCGCCGGTGCCGGCGTCATCGTCCGGGGCGGGGTCGCGCGCGGCGAGCCGGGGGCCGGCTTGGGCGGGCGGCAGCGGTGGGACGTCTGGAACGCGGCCGGCCTGGACGAACTGCGGGAGGGCGAGGAGAGCCGCACGCAGTTCCTCCTTCGCTTCACGCTGGCCCATCCGGGTCTTGCCACCACCATCGTGGGCACCAAGGATCCAGCCCACCTCGCCGAGAACGTAGCCGCGGCCCGGCGCGGCCCCCTGCCCGCGCCCGTCTATGCCGAGGCCCGGCGCCGCCTGGCCGAGGCCGGGCAGCGGCCGGCCACCTAAACGCATCGGGCGCCGGGGACGGGGTGCGGACCCGGGGAGCCCACCCCGGCCATGCGCGCTCCACGCGAACGGCCGGGGTGCGGACGCCAGGGACCGGGGGCCAGCGGGACCGGTCTCAGGCAGGCACCAGGGAGGAGGGGCCCCGTGCCCAACCGGTTGGCGACCGAATCCAGCCCCTACCTCCGGCAGCACGCCGACAACCCCGTCGAGTGGTTGCCCTGGGGGGCGGAGGCCTTCGCGGCGGCGCGCGCCGCCGACCGCCCCGTCCTGCTCAGCGTCGGCTACGCCGCCTGCCACTGGTGCCACGTCATGGCCCACGAGAGCTTCGCCGACCCGGCGATCGCCGCTCTGATGAACGCTGAGTTCGTGTGCGTGAAGGTGGACCGCGAGGAGCACCCGGAGGTCGACGCCCTCTACCAGGGCCTCTGCCAGGCGGTGACGGGCCAGGGTGGCTGGCCCCTCACGGCCTTCCTGGCCCCCGACCTGCGGCCGTTCTACGTAGGCACCTACTTCCCCCCGCGGGCCCGCTACGGACGGCCGGGGCTGACCGACGTCCTCGGCGGCCTGGCCCAGGCCTGGCGCCACGACCGGGCGCGCGTGCGCGCGGTCGCGGCGGAGTGGGGGGCGCTGATCCAGCGCCTGCACGCCTCGGGCCCTGGGTCCGCGGACACGCCCGCGGGGAGCGAGGCGCCCGCGGCGCCGCCGGAGGCGGTGGCGGCCCTGCTGGGGCAGGTCGACGCCCTGCACGGCGGCTTCGGCGGCGCGCCGAAGTTCCCGCACGCCGAGGCCCTGGAGCTGCTGCTGCAGGCCGGCGGCGCGGCGGCGGCCCGCGCCGTCTTCACCCTGCGGGCCATGGCCGGTGGGGGCATCTACGACCAGATCGGCGGGGGGTTCCACCGCTACAGCGTGGATGAGGCCTGGCAGGTGCCCCACTTCGAGAAGATGCTCTACGACAGCGCCCTGCTGGCCCCCGTCTACCTCGCCGCGTTCCAGCGGACGCACGCCGCGGACCTGGCACAGGTGGCGCGCGGGACCCTGGACTACCTCCTGCGCGACCTGCGCCTGCCGGAGGGCGGGTTCGCCAGCAGCGAGGACGCCGACAGCCCCGCTGCGGACGGCGGTGCCGCGGAGGGCGCCTTCTACACCTGGACGCCGGCGGAGGTGCTGCGCGCCCTGGGGGATGGCGCGGAGGCCGAGACGGCCTGCCGCCACCTCGGCATCACACCGGAGGGGAACTGCGCGGGGGGGCGGAGCATCCCCCACCTCCAGGCCCTGTCGCTGGACCAGCCACAGGAGTTGGGCGGACCGGGGACCGCCCAACTCGCCGAGATCCTGCGGCGGCTGCGCGAGGCGCGCGCGGCCCGACCGCGCCCCGGGCGCGACGAGAAGGTGCTCGCGGGCTGGAACGGCCTGGCCGTCTCAGCGCTGGCGCGGGGCGGGCGCATCCTGGGGGACGCCCGCTACCTGGAGGCGGCGCGGACCACGGCACACTTCCTGCTGTGCGCGCTGCGGCGCGACGACGGCGGGCTCTGGCGGCGCTGGTACGCCGGCCGGGCCGGCATCCCCGGCACCCTGGAAGACTACGCCTACCTGGCGGTCGGGCTGTTGGACCTCTATGAGGCGACCCTGGAGCCCGCCTGGTTGGGGGAGGCCGCATCCCTGGTACGGGCCGCCGTGGAGCGCTTCTGGGACGGGCGGGCCGCGGCGTTCTATCTGACCGAGGCCCAGACCGAGGCCCAGACCGAGGCGCCAAGCGCGTCCCCAAGCGGGGCGGCAGACGACCTGCTGATCGCGCGGCCCAGGGAAGACGGAGACGCCGGCACGCCGGCCGCTCAGAGCTGTGCGCTCCTGGCCCTGCTCCGTCTGCAGCCCTACGTGCGCGATCCAGCGCTGGCCGCGATCCCGGCGGCCGTCTTCGCCCGCACCGCGCCGTTGCTGCGGCGGCATCCCCTGGGCGTCGCCTCGCTGCATCAGGCCTTGGCCCTGGCGGTCGAGGGGGCGCTGGAGGTGGTGATCGCCGCCCCGCCCGGAGACCCCCAGGCGGAGGCGTGGCTGGAGCGGCTGCGCGCGCGTCACCTGCCCCGCCTCTCCCTCAGCCGCATCCCCGACCCGGCGCGCATCCCCGGCCTGCGGGAAACCCCTCCGGCCTGGGAGGGGCGCGGGATGCACCAGGGGAGGCCGACCCTCTGGGTGTGCCGGGGCCACGCCTGCCTGCCGCCGGCCCATGATTGGGAAGGGGTGGCCGCCACCCTGTCGGCCCCCGGATAGGCCGGCCGGCCCGCGGTGGGGCGAGGGCGGGTCCGGGCGGGCCTGAGGCGACGGGTCCATGCGGGTCC
>DAHWHV010000242.1 GCA_027335545.1 Clostridia bacterium | reverse complement strand
CGGCCGGCGCGGTGACGGCCCGCCCTCCGGCGCGGCGGGCCGACGCCCGCACCGTAGGCCACTACAGCACGATGCGGCGCGGGCGCCCCGGCCGGCGCGCCGGGCCATTGCCCTGCGACCGGCCGGGGTCGGCCATGCCCTTCTCCAACCATTCCATTACCCGCTGCGGGTTGAACAGTACCCGCCGCCCGACGCGGACGCAGGGCAGGCCCCGTGCCAAGAGATTGCGGACCGTGTTCCCGGAGACGCCGAGCATTGTCGCGAGGTCGTCTGTTCCGACCAGGAGCCGTTCCAAAGGTATCCCCTTATGGCGTGCCCTCAGGGCGGGTGGCCGGGGCGGCGATGTGGTGCCCGCCGACTGACCTTCCCTGATGTCTGCAGTCACGGTTGCAGACATCAGGGGGCCCGGTGGGTGGTGTTTGGTGGTGTTCCGTGGGGCCGCTTGAACTGGTCGCCAATCCTGCACCCCTTGTGCGCGTGGCCTCCTGCATGACAGACAAGGCAATCCAAGTGAACTCGTCCTAATGCGTCAGCAGAACCGGCGCGAGATTCAGTGGTTGAACGAACTCTACGGGCTCGGTCCCCGCGAAGCCGAGTGGCTGGGGACGTGTGGTGGGGGCGAGGGACTGGTCCTGGCGGGCCGGCAACGGGCCCGGGTGCGCATCGAGGCGCCGCGGTCGCTCCTCCCACTTTTCTCCACGGGCCCCTCCACGGTGCCGTCCGCGTCCTCCCCCGGGTAGGGGAGGCCCCAGCCGCGAAGGGGGGCGGTGGCCATCTTCCCGCAGCCCAACGCGTCGGAGCGCACAGCCGCACCGGCATCGGCCGGGCCGCTGCGCTGCGTCTTGGCGCCGGGTGGCCCCGGCCTCGAGGCGTTTCTGACGACGTGTCCCTGGGTCCGTGTACTGGCCGTCGTCCATGACACGAACGCGCTCCGGCTGCATGTAGCCTGCGGGGGCGACGCCGTGATCCTCTCCCGCGACTTCGACCGTTGGCGCCTGCCCGTCGGGGGGCGCGGCCCGCTGGCGGAGGGACGGGAGCGGGTGGGTTCGCGCGTGGCCGGGGCTGCGGCCGATGTCCTGGGGTGGCTGCCCCCCGACTGGGGTGCACTCGTTCTGCTGGGCGGGCCGGGGTACGCCGCCGCACTGGGGCGCGGGGCGGCGCGGCGCCCGCGGACCGCGGTGCTGGCGGGGGCCCGGGTCGACGGCCGGGCCGTGGAGCGCTCCCTGCGGGCCTTGGCCCGCGAGGCCGCCGGCGCCGGGACGGCTACGGGCCCGCCGGGATCCCCAGCTGCAGGCACCCGGACACCGCATAGACCGCAGCGATGAGCCAGAGGGACCACTCCGGGATGGGTATGGCGACCCGGATCACCTCCGCCAGCAAGGGGAGTGTCCACGCGGCCAGGCCGACGCGCCACGCCTGGGGCCAACCGGGGTCGCGCCCCGCCATCCGCACGGCGGTGAGCCCAAGCCACGCGACGATCGCCGCGCGGACGAAGTCGCGGAGAATGGAGTAGACGACCGTCGCCAGGGCACCGACCCACACCCCGAAGCCGGCCAGGCGGTGCAGCAATTTGCCGAGGGTCGCCTTGGTCAGGGCGGCGGTGCCCAACGCCGTCGTGGGGATCACCCGTTCCGCGTTGCTGCTGCCCGTGCGCAGGATCATCTCGCGGTCGGTCAACGCCAAGCCGACGGACGCCGGACCCAGGAGATCGCTGTGCGCCGGCGCCGCGGGAGCGAGCACGATCACGGCTCCGCCGCGGCGGACGCGGATGGGGGGGCGCGCGCCGGGCTCCAGCGTCAGCTTGCCTGCCTGAAACGTGAAGTCGGGAACGTGTGACCAAGCGGCCCCGATGTCGCGGAGGGCCCGGGCCGTGCCCACCGCCAGCAGGACGGCGAGGGCGGTGGCCGTGGCCGCGGCGATCAGCAGGAAGGCGGGGTAGGTGCCCACCGCCGCGGCGCCGATGCGGCGATAACCGGAACCCCCCAGCAGCCCGTACCCGATGCGGCGTCCGACGGAGAGACTGGCCTTCTCCGCAGGGGTTTCCCGTTGCACGCTGCCGTCCTCCTTTCCCCTGCGTGGCCCGGCGGTCGGCCGCCGCACGACGGGGTGCGGCCGCCTCTCGTCGGCGGTCGGCGCCCTTTGGCGCCGCTTTGGGGCGAGGGCGGCCCGCCCGCCCCGATTCTCGCCTATCCGCTGCGCACCCGTCCAGTTCGGCCCCGCCAGGGGCGGGCGTAGCAGTCGGCGGGGACCCAGGGCCGGCTGGGTCCGTGCGCGTGTAGCGGCTTTCGGGGGTGTTTTTGAGTATAGTGAGGGCGACCGTGGCTCGCTGCGGGGTGCCCGGTGCGCCGGAGGAGTCCTGAACCATACCCGTCGGTGGCAAGGGGGCGGCGGAGACTTGGCGTGTGCCCTGACCATCGCCGGCTCCGACAGCGGCGGTGGGGCCGGAATCCAGGCCGATGTCAAGACGTTCTGTGCGTTCGGCGTCTTCGCCGCGACCGCAGTGACCGCGGTCACCGCGCAGAACTCCCTCGGGGTCGCGGCCATGCTGGCCCTGCCCCCCGACTTGGTGCGTGCTCAGATTGACGCTGTGCGGGAGGATCTGCCGGTCGCTGCCTGCAAGACCGGCATGCTGGTCGATGCTGCCGTGGTCCGGTCCGTAGCGGGTGCCCTGCGCGCGGGGGGGCTCGGGCCGGTTGTGGTCGATCCCGTGCTGCAAAGCAAGCAAGGCGTCCCGTTGCTGCTGCCGGAGGCGCAGTCCGTGCTGCGCGAGGAGGTCCTGCCGCTGGCGGAGGTCTTGACGCCCAACCTCCCCGAGGCAGCGGCGCTGTTGGGCTGCGACGTGCGGGAACTGGGGCCGTGGCCAGCGCGCCGCGACGCCGCGGTCGCCCTGCTCGCCCTCGGGCCGCGCCAGGTCGTCCTCAAGGGGGGCCATGCCCTCGACCTGGGTGGCGCGATAGACGATCAGGAGCGGGATGAGGCGGTAGACCTGTGGTGCGACGGATCGGGCGTGGTGGAGTTGCGCTCCCCCCGCACGGCGACGCGCCACACCCACGGGACGGGCTGCACGTTCTCCGCGGCGATTGCGGCGGGACTGGCGCTGGGGCGACCCGCACCCGTCGCCATCTCCGAGGCCAAGGCCTTCGTCTCGTGGGCCATTGCCCATGCGCCGGGCCTCGGGCGGGGCAACGGACCACTCAACCACCTGCGGCTCTGGGGGCGGCCGGCCGGGGCCTGAGTCCGGCACCGGTAGGCGAGACGAGCGGCGGCTGGGACGTGGCCCCTGGCCGGACCCCGGCGAACCGAGTGTGAGGGGCGGTCCAGCCCCCTGGAGGGCGGCGACATGCCGGAGTCTCGCGGATGGGGGGAGCCGCGCCTGCGAGCCGCTTTGGCCGTCTACGTCCTGACGGATCGGGCGGCTGCAGGCGGGCGTGCAGAGGTCGAAATGGCGGCAGGGGTGATCGCCGGCGGGGCGACGGCCCTGCAGCTGCGCGCGAAGGGGCGATCCGGCCGCGAGCTCTGTGCGCTGGGCTCCTGCCTGGCCAGGCTCTGCCGGGAGCGCGGCGTGTTGTTCATGGTCAACGATCGGCTGGACGTGGCCCTGGCCTGCGGGGCCGACGGGGTGCACCTCGGGCAGGACGATGTGCCCGTCGCCGCGGCCCGCCGGATCGGCGGCGACCAGTTGGTCATCGGGGCGTCGGCCGCCACGCCGGAAGAGGCCGTGGTGGCCTGGCGCGCCGGGGCCAACTACCTGGGGGTCGGGGCGCTCTTCGCGACCGGGACCAAGCCGGATGCCGGCGCCCCCATCGGGCCGGCTGGCCTGCGGGCCGTCATCGGCAGCACGCCGCTGCCGGTGGTGGCCATCGGTGGCCTGCGTCCAGAGAACGTGGCCGTGGCCGTGGCTGCGGGGGCGGCGGGGGTTGCGGCCATTTCGGCCGTCGTGGCGGCGGCGGATATCGAGGCCGCCACGCGGAGGCTGGCCTCGGCCGTCGGGGACGCCCAGCGGGTCGCGGGTGGCTCGGCGTGAGCGGCGAGGAGGCGCTGCTGGCGGCCGTACGGCGCGGCCTCGGCGCGGCGGCCGCCGGAGACGGGGTGGAGTTTGGGATCGGGGATGACGCCGCAGTCCTGCTGCCCCCGCCGGGACGGCGGCTGGTGGCGACGGTCGACATGCAGGTCGAAGGCCAGCACTTCGTGCGCCAGGGGCCGGCCGGGGCCCCCCTCGTAGAGATCGGCTGGCGCGCGCTCGCCGTCAACCTGAGCGATGTGGCGGCCATGGGCGGGGAGCCGCGCTGGGCCCTGTCGTCGCTGGGCATCCCGACGGACATGCCCGCCGCTGGGGTGGAGGCCGTCTGTGCTGGCTTGGCCCAGGCAGCCACCGCCTTCGGCGTGTCCGTGGTCGGCGGCAACCTGGCGCGGGTCCCCCACGGGTTGGTCCTGGACGTGACGGTGCTCGGGCTGGTCGACCGTGCCGTGCCCAGAAGCGGCGGACGGCCGGGGGATCTCGTCTGCGTGAGCGGGCGCCTGGGGGCGGCCGCCGCGGGCTTGGCCGTGGCGCGCCATGGCTGCGACGTGCCGGGCTTGGGCGACGGGGCGCAGCGGGAGCTCCTCCTGGCGCAGCGCCACCCGGAGCCCCGGGTGCGCGAGGGGATCGCGCTGGGCGGTCTCTTCCCGGGCGCGGTGCACGCGATGTGCGACGTGTCCGACGGGCTGACGGCCGACCTCGGCCGGCTCTGCACGCCCGGACTGGGCGCAACCCTCTGGCAGGCGGCCCTGCCGGTGCCCGCGGCGGTTCGTGCGGCGGCGGTGGCGTTGGGGGCGGATGCGCTGGCCTGGGCGCTCGGGGGCGGCGAGGACTATGAGTTGCTGTGCCTGGTCGCGCCCGACGGGTTCGACGCCGCGCGCTCGGCCGTGGCCCGTTGTGGCGGCGCGGAACTGCAGGCGATCGGGGAATGCACGGTCTGCCCAGGCCTGCGCCTGGCTGAGGTGCGCGGGGGGGAGGGGCGCCCCGTGGAGCCGGCCGGGTGGGACCCGTTTCGGTGAGCGTTCGGCCAAGGGCTTCTCTGGGGCCGGTTCTCAAGGGGCTCCATGCTCCCTGGAGGGGTTGGAGCCTGCGGGGGCCGAGCGGGAGTCCCCGGTGGGGCGCGGCCGCCGCGCCGTGGCGGGAGGAGGCGGGTAGGCCGCGCGGCACAGTGCGCGCCCGTCGCCGGCCCGGGGGCTGGTTCAGGGGCGGTGGCCATTCGACCGGGGGGGCTTGGCGTGCGCAGCTTTGCGCCGGAGTTGCTGGGAGCCGACGTGTATCCCGCCCTGTACCGGGACCTCAGTGAGCGCGCCGAGCGCGTGAGTGCCTTTTTCCCGTCGCCGCCGGAGGACCGGGCGGCCTGGGGCCGGCGGGCGGCGGCCGTGACGGCGAACTGGGCCGAGGACGGCGGATCAGCGCGGCGGCGGGCCCTCGTCGCGGCTCTGACCCGCCACCATGCCCGCCTGGGGGTCCGGCCTGCTCAGCAGAGCCACCTGGAGGCGCTGGGGCGCCAGGACGCCCTAGTCGTGGTCACCGGGCAGCAGGCCGGGCTGTTGGGGGGACCCCTCTACACCGCGTACAAGGCCCTGGGGGCGATCGTGCGCGCGGCGGAAGCCCAGCGGCAGCTCGGGTGCCCGGTGGTGCCCGTGTTCTGGGTGGCCTCTGAGGATCACGATTGGAGCGAGGTCAGCCGCGCCGCGTGCGCCGCGCCCGATGGTGCCCTGGTCCGCCTGCGGCTGCAGGGCGATGGTGGGTTCCGCTCCGCGGGCCACATCCCGCTGCCCCATGAGGCGAGGCACCTGGTCGGGCGGCTGACCAGCCTCTTCCCGCCCCGCGGGGACGGCGCCGCAGCGGCCGAGGCGCTGCAGGCCAGCCTGCAACGGCCGGGCCGGCCGACGCTGGCCGACTGGTTCACCACCCAGTTGCAGTCCCTCTTCGGGGAGGCGGGGCTGCTCTTCTATGACCCGATGCTTCCCGATCTGCGGGCGCTCGCCGCGCCGGTGTTCTCCGGGGCGGTCGAACGCGCGCCCGCGGCGAACGCCGCCATCGTCAGCGCCGGTGAGGCGCTGGCGATGGCCGGCTACGAACCGGGCCTGGAGTTGGAGCCCGATCACGTCCACCTCTTCGCCTATCACCAGGGGCGGAGGGTGGCCCTGCACGCGGTGGACGGCCGGGTCCGCACGCGCGACGGCGCCGTGGACCTGGAGGCGCGCGCGGCGGCTCGCCTGGCGGCTGCCGAGCCGGCCGGCTTCAGCCCGAACGTGGCGCTGCGTCCGATCGTCCAGGCATTCACCCTGCCCGTCCTCTGCCAGCTCGGGGGGCCAGGCGAGGTGGCCTATCTGGCTCAACTCGGGGGTGTGTTCTCCCTCTGGGGCCTGGAGGCTCCCATCGTCGCGCCTCGGCCGGGGGCCACCATCCTGCTCCCCGCGGACGTCGACGCCCTCGCCGCGGCCGGTGCGCCCGTGCTCTCCCTCCGCAGCGACTTGGAGGGAATGATCGATCGGGCTGTCGCCGCGCGCTGCCCCGTGGATATCGCCGACGTCTTTGCGGCGGAGCGGCGCGCCCTCGCGGAGCGCTACGGGCAGCTGCGCACGGTCCTGGCCGCAGTGGGGCCGGCGATGCCGGTGATCGTGGACGGCAACGCCGAGCGGGTGACCCACCAGCTCGACTACCTGGAGCGCAAGGCCCGCCAGCACCGGAGGCGGACGCAGCGCGAACTGGCGGCGAGCCTGCGGGCGGCGGCGGGACGGCTGTTTCCCGCGGGGGGGCTCCAGGAACGCAGCAGCCTCATCTACCCGTACCTGTTTTCCGAAGGGCCCGGGTTCCTCGCCGCCCTGCGCGAGGTGCTCGCGGCCGTCCCGGG
>DAHWHV010000140.1 GCA_027335545.1 Clostridia bacterium | reverse complement strand
GCTCCGCCGCCTCCGGCCTCGGGCTCAACAGCCGCACCAGGGCGTCCTCCGCCCCGGGGCGGTCCCGCGCCGCATCCTCCAACAGTTTCTCCCAGCGCCGTTCCTCCGGCGCCGTCAGCGGCGGCCGACCGGCCCACGCCGCCAACGCTTGCGCTGAGTGCCCCGGCTCGGCTGCACGGCGCGCACCAAACAACGCATCTCGGTCCTGCTGCCACGCCGCCTTGAGGATGGCGCCCGCCGCCGCGGGATCGCCGGCCGTCCGCACCGCCTCGTCCAGCGCCGCGGCGTCCCCCGCCGCCAGCGTCCCTGCGCCGTCCCGGTAGACCTCCACCGCCCGCAGCCGGGCGACCCACGCGGCCTCCGCCTCCGGCGTCACCTCCAACCCCAGCCGCCCCAGCAGGCGCGCCGCCGGGCTCTTCTCCGGCTCCCGCAGCCACGCCGGGACTCGCGCCAGGGCCGCCCGCAGTTCCTCCGTCTCCTCAATCCCCAAGCGCCTGGCCAGTTCGGCCGCGGCCTCCGGCCCCTCCTCCAGGCCCCGCAGGGCCGCCCTTACCTCCTCCGGGTCCCGCCCGGTCAACGCCGCCAAGGCCTCCACGGCCTCCCGCTGTTGGTCCGCCCACAGGCCCTGCATGCGTGCCGCCGCCCTGGCGACCTCGCCCGGTAGGTCGAAGAGGCAATTCTCGGGGGCCGCCGCCTTGACGATGGCCACCGCTTCGTCAAGCCCGCTCGCCACCGGCCACTGCCCCGCCTCGTCAAGCCTCACCTCGCACCGCCGCAGCAAGCCGGCCAGTCGCCGCGCGTCCTCCGGCGCCAGACGCAGGTCCACCATCGCCGCCAACGCCCGCACCGGGTCCGTCTCCGTGGCCGCCCGCGCGCGGGCCTCCGCCCGCTGCAGCGCCGTGGCCTGCCGCACGATCTCCTTCTCCGCCAGCGCCCGGTCCGCGTCCGCCGGCAGGGCCCGCAACAGGGCCTCGTGCCCCTCCGCGTGCAGCGCCTGTGTGCCCTGGTCCCGCCGCAGGTGGATCGCCAACAGGTCCGCCGGGCTCGCCGTCACCCCGCACCGCCGCAGGGCCTCGTCTGCCGACAGCCCCCGGCGCTCCTCGCGCCAGTCCGCCTCCCGCTGCCGATACGCCTGGATCGCGGCCTCGACCTCGCTGGCCTGGCCTCCCGCCTCCCGCACGGCCGCCAGGATCGCGTCTACGTCCGCGTCGATCCGCCCCGTCGCCGGGTCCCGCCGCGCCTTGGCGGCCCGGAGCAGCGCCGTCCACGCCTCTCGGCGCTCGTCCGTCAGTTGCACCTCGGCCTTTGCCGCCAGGGCGTCCGCCGGGGTCGGCGGTGGCGGGTCGGCGGAGAACCGCAGGCCCTGCAACCGCGCGCACTGCCACGCCAGCGTCTCCCGCAGGGCCGCTGGGTCCGCCCCCGGTGCCACCCGCGCCAGCAAGGCCAGGGCCTCGTCCGCCGCCGGGCCCGTGGCGTCCAGCCGCAGCCGCGTCTCGCCGTCCCGGCCTTCCACTTCCTCACGCGCGACCTCGACCCGGCGCATCACCGCGGTCAACGCCGCGTGGTCCTCCCGCGACGGCCCTGGCACGCTCGCCAGGTCCGCCGCGATGGGGCCCGGCGGCACGCTCGCCGCCAGCGCCAGGGCGCCCGCTGGGTCCCGCCGCCGCATCTCCGCGCGCAATGCCGCCCAGTCCTCCCGGCTCCGGCGGGGCGCCGACTCCCCGTCGCCCCCCGGCGCCTCCTCGGCGGCCTCCTCGGCCTCCAGCCCTGGCCCCTCGGACCCCGCCTCGGCTAGCGCCTCGTCCTCCGGACCCGGCCCCTCATCGGGCACCGGCCCCTCGGACCCCGCCTCCGGCGCCTCCAGCCTCGACGGTCCATCGGCCAACCCGGCCTCCGGCCGCCCCGCCGCCGCCGCCCGCAGCACCACCTGCGCCACCCGGTCCCGCAGGTCGGCCACCGCCCGTTTGCCCGCCGCCACCCCCTCGATGGTCCCGGCCCGTTGCTCGGCCAGGCCCGCCGCCGCCCGCTCGACCTCGCCCGCCCCCATCGCCAACGGCGCCCGCCGCAGCAGCCACTCGGCCAGCCCCCGGACCTCCTCGCGCACCGGCGCCGACATGAAGCCCAGGCTCATCTTCCCGTGGGTCGGCAGGCGCTTCGCCAGCGCCGCGAGCCTCCGCGCCAGTTCCGCCGCGTCCGCCGCCGCCAGGCCCGGCTCCCCACGCGCCAGGGTCGCCGCGCCGCGCAGCACCAGGTCCCGCTGCGCCGTCTTGCGCGCCGCCAGGTCCACGCGCTCCGCGCCGAAGACCTCCCGCGCCCACGCCTTCTTCGCGGCGCGCAGGCGGTCGGGCGCGTACCGCGGGGCCAGCGCCTCCGCCCGCGCCGTCGCCGGCCAGACCATCACGTGCACGTGGGGCTGCGGCACCCCGTCCTTGCCCGTCTTGCGATGGGCCGCCGCCACCCACCGCAGGTCCTCCGGCCCCAGCCCCTGCACCCGCGCCACCGCCGGCAGCGCCGCCCGCACCATGGCCCGCCAGTCCTGCGGCGTCCGCAGGCCCGCCTGCTCGGCGTCCGGCCCCCGCATCGTGACCACCCAGGCGTGCCACCACGGCGCCGCCCCCACGGCCCCCTGCACCTCGGCCAGTTCA
>DAHWHV010000132.1 GCA_027335545.1 Clostridia bacterium | reverse complement strand
GCAGGTGAGCGGTCCTCCGCCACCCCAAGGGAGGCCTGTCTCTCTGGGTCGAAATTCGGGAGGGGCGGGGCGAGTCCTGCCCTGGCCGCGGCGGCGGCGCCGTGGGAGATGGGGCCAGGACAGCGCGATTCCGGCAGGCGGCGCGCCCCGCCGGTGCCCCGGCGGCCGCCCCGGGGACGCTGGCGCCCAGCGCCGCCATCTGGGGGCACCGCCTGAAACCCACCCAGCCCCCAACGCCCCGTGGCTGCGCCGCCGCGGTCGAGCGGCCGCCATGATGGTGTGGACCCAGACCCGGCGCGGTCGGAGCCCGGCCGCAAGCGGCCGGGCTCTCCGGACAGGGTCGCGAGGGACCCCGGAGGACCCCGCCGGAACGCATCAGCCCCGCGGCGCGGGGTGGGCGGCCGATGCCGCGCCGCCCCCGGCCGTCCCGGCAGGCGCCGCGCCGGACGCCTTGCCCGTGGCCGAGGCGGGCGCGGCCTTGGTGGCAGCCGCCGTAGCGGGAGCGGACTGGACGGGGGCGGGCTTGGTCGCGGTGGCCTGCGCGGGTGCGGCCTGCGCGGGAGCGACCTTCGCGGGGGTGGCCTTGGCCGGTGTGGTCTTGGCCGGTGTGGCCTTCGCCGGTGTGGCCTTGGCGGGGGCGGGGGGCGGGCCCCACCAGGTGGGGACTTGCCGGCGCTCACCGAAGTACATCTGCACGACGGGCGGGATGATCTGATTGGCCTTGCCGGCCTTCCACATCGCCCGGTCGAGGCCGAAGTAGTAGTCATACACCTCCCGCGCCACGGGGGCCCCGCCGACGAACCCCTCGTTGGCGTGCTGGCTGAAGACGATCACCGCGATCTGGGGGTTGTTGGCGGGCGCGAACGAGACCCACCAGCCGTCGGGGGTCGTGCCGTTGCCGAGCTGGGCCGTCCCCGTCTTGCCGGCCACCGTGATCGCCTGCCCCAGGTACTGCGCCGTCTCCCGCGTGAAGCCATAGAAGGGCCAGTACCCCGTACCGAAGGTCGCCACCGGGCCGTCCGCCGCCCAGGACGGGTGGTTCTGCGTCACGTCGGCCATCGCCGTGTGGATGGCGTTGACGATCGTCGGGGACAGGGGGATGCGGCGGCGGACCTTCGGCCGCTGGTGGTAGAGCACCTGGCCGCCGGGGGAGACCACCTCGCGCACGAAGTACGGGCGCCAGAGGGTCCCGCCGTTGGCCAGGGCCGCCACGTAGTCCGCCATCTCCAGGGTGTTGAAGGCCGAGAAGCCCTGGCCGATCGCGGACTGCATGGTAAAGGCCTGCGTCCAGGCCGCGTGGGCCGCCCGCATGGCGACGGCCGGCGAGGACATCTGCCCCGGGTCCTCCTCCCCCAGCAGGTCGTGTTGGCCCGTCAACTGCCCCAGGCCGAACTCGGCGGCGACGCGGTCGATGGCGGCGATACCGGTGGCGGCGCCCACGCGGTAAAAGTAGGTGTCACAGGAGAAGGCGATCGCCTGATACAGGTTGAGATTGCCGTCCCAGACGGGGATCCAGTTGTGCAGGAAGTAGCCGCCGCCCAGGGAGATGAAGGGCGGGCAGGACATCCGCTGCCAGGGGGTGATGACCCCCGCCTGCAGGGCGGCGATGGCCGTGATGGGCTTGAAGGTGGACCCCGGTGGGGCCGTGTCGCTGAGGACGTGGTCGACGAAGGGGCGGCCGCGCTCGGCCGCCCAGGCCGCATACTGGCGCGAAAAGGCCAGGCTGGCGGCGCTCCCCGGGGCGGATTGGGCCGCGGCGGCGAAGGGGTCGGGGCTGATGGTCGGCTCCGAGGCAGAGGCCAGGATCTGGCCGTTGCGGACATTGATGACGACGGCGCCCGCCGCGTCCGCCTGGGGGAAGGGGCCTCCGTCGCTGCCGAAGGTCCGCGTGCGTAGCGCCGCGAGCTGTTTGGTCAGCGCCCGCTGCAGCACCGCCTGCAGCTTGGCGTCGATGGTCAAGACCACCTTGTCCCCGGGCCGCGGGGCCACGACCCCCAGCGTGCGCACGGGCTGTGAGAGGCGGTTGACCTCGATGACCTTCTGGCCGTCCTGCCCGGCCAAGCCGATCGTTCGCCCCCCCACCCGCAGACGGTTGTAACTGGCCTCGATGCCCGCCGCGCCTCGCACCTCGCCGGGCAGCCGGCCGGCGCGCACGAAGCCGAGGATGTTGGCGGCCAACTGGTTGCCGGGGTCGGTCGCCCCGGGGAGCGTCGGGTAGACGCGGCGCGGCTGCGCGACCACGCTCACGCCGGGCAACTGCGGCGCATCCTGCACCAGCAGGGTCTGCTGCACCGGGGTGAGGTTGCCGGCGAGCAGGACGGGCGCGAAGGGCAGGCCGGTGCTGAGCTTGGTCGCCGCGGCGCGGATCGAGGCCGGGGAGATGCCGAGGATGTGCGCCAGCAGGGCCGTTTCGGCCGCGCTGGGGGGGGTGGGCGTAAAGGAGAGGTCGGCGGCGAAGCTCGGCACGTCCTCGGCCAACACGACGCCGTGGCGATCCACGATCGGGCCCCGCACGGCCGGCAGGGCCACCGTGCGGATGGCCTCCCCGCGGGCCGCCGCCGCCAGGGCCGGTCCTTGGCGAACCTGCAGATCCCACAGACGCCAAAGGACGACGGCCGCCAGCAACAGCAACAGGGCCGACGCCCAGCGGACCTTGCGCCTCAGGAAGCGGAGCAGGTCCTCCGAGCCGTCCGGCACGCACCCGCCCCCCTCCTGGGTGGCCGACCCCAGCCACCCGCCGCCCCTGGAGGCCGCTGGTTCAACGGCGCGCGAGCCACGGCCGCAGTCGCCACCGCCCCGACGTCCCATCCTAGACCACGGCCAAAACCGCAGCGACGGCGATTCCCGGCTTGGAAGGGGCGCTACGAGCGGAGGGAGGGGTGTGGCTGGGGTCTGGAGCGCATTGGCTCGCGATTGCGCGGCAGGGCTGGCCAAGACGCAGGCGGACCGAGCCGGGGGGGCGCGTGCGCGGCGGGCCGTGGTCGGGGCGAGCCCCGATGCGGCGCGGGATGGAACCGAAGGGGCCGCACGGCCCCCCGCGGCGTGACACGGGATGGAACCGAAGGGGCCGCACGGCCCCCCGCGGCGTG
>DAHWHV010000113.1 GCA_027335545.1 Clostridia bacterium | reverse complement strand
AGACCCTCCGCCAGCCGCAGACCCTCCGGCTCCGGCAGTGGGCAGGTGGGGCGGGGGAGCCCGGACGGACGGGCCAGCCGTGCGGGGCGGGGCCGCGCGCGGATGCAGGCCGAGGGGGACCCCGGGGGGCCCTCCGGCGAGGGGAGAGCAGACGTTGGCGGATGTGCGGACGAAGCTGGAGGCGGTGATGCGGGTGGGGCGGCATCTGCCGCAGAGCCCGGACATGACCTTCCTGCTGGGTTTCTTGGCCGGCAACCTGGGGCGGCTCCATTTCGTGCGTTCCCTGGAGGGGGCCCCGGTGGGGATCTCCATCGCCGCCGGCCGCCGGCACATCTGGCCGCACTCGGTGTTCGAAGCCCACGTGCACACAGTGCCGGTGCCGATCCCCGGAGCCTTGGTCGGCGCCCTAGTGGAGAACGACGAGCCTATCTGCGTCCGCGTGTTGCTGGATGACGCGGCCGAGGCCGCGTGGTTTGAGCCGCTGCTCGTGGATTCGTACGCGCAGGCTCGCGGCGGCCGGGCCGAGGACACGCTCGCCGAGCGCGTGCAGGGGGTGCGCGGCCGGATCGATCAGGCCCTGGACGTCTACCGCGAGTGCCGGCGCCTGCTGGCCGACGGCGCCGGGGAGGACGAATCCCGGCTCCGCTTCTTCCTGGGCCTCGCGGAACAGGAGATCGAGGGCCTCGGCCAGCAACTCTCCGGGCTCAACGAGCAACTCCGGGATCGGGACGCGGGGGCGCACTGAGGGCCCGCCCGTCTAGGGGCCTGCCCGTCTGCAGGGCCCGCGCCGGGCGCGGGCCCTGCAGCGCTCAGCGCAGGCGGAAGGCCTGCAGGAGCAAGGCCGTGACGCCGGCGGCGATCAGGGGGCCCGTGGGGACGCCGCCGAGGAAGATCGTGCCCAGGACCGACCCGACGAGCATCCCCACCAGCGCGGCGGGGTAGGAGCGCAGGAAGGCGAGGCCGCCCCGCCCGAAGTAGGCCGCCGCCGCGGCCACGGCGAGGCCCATCAGCCCCGAGGGCCGCAGGAGTTCCCCGACGAAGCCGCGCAGCGAGAGTCGGCCGGCCGCGACCGGGGCCATGAGGCTGATGACCAGCACGAAGACGCCCAGGGCCGCGCCCCGCTGGTCGAGCCACTGCACCAGGAAGTCCACGCGCCCGAGCCGCAGCAGCAGCAGCAGGAGCGCCCCGCAGGCGATCAGCGCGTTGCGCCCCACCGCCCCCAGGGCGGCGCAGATGAGCAGGATGACCACCCCGTCGCTCATGGCGCCCCCCCTCCCGCCGCCGCCATCCCGCGCCCACCCCTCCCCGCGGGCCCCCGACGCCCGCCTCCGTTGCTCCTATGACCGAACGCGCGGCGCAAGCCCTCGGCTTCACCCGGGGGTGAGCCGCGCCGTCCGCCGGGAGCGGCGGCCCCGGGCCGGGGCGACCCTGCGCGGCGGCGTGGTGCCGGGCGCCTTCCGGGCCTGCGGCCGGTGCCCCCCTTGCTTCCGGCCCCACGCCCCGACCGCCCCCTGTGGCCGGGCACCGGCTCCGCGCGAGGGGCATACGCTGCCGCGCGACGGCGGTGGGCCGGTCGGCGGACCGGCGGTGTCCGGGACGGCTCGAGGGGCGGGGCCGCCGACGGTACAGGGGGGGCTGGCGCGTGCGCAATGCGGACGACCGGGGCCGCGACGGGTTGAGCGGTGCGTGGGACGGGGTCTGCCCCTTCCCGTTGCTGGGCCGGACGGCCAAGGTGCGGGAACGCGGTGTCACGATGGTGATCGACAAGGGCTTGGGCCTCGCGGCCACGGCGGACCTCCTCGAACTGGGCGGCCCCTACGTCGACCTGCTCAAATTGGCCTTCGGGACGACGGCCTTCTATTCGGAGGCCCTGCTGCGGCGCAAGCTCCAGCTCGGCGCGGAGGCGGGCGTGCTGGTCTACCCCGGTGGCACCTTCCTGGAGGTCGCCGTCGTGCAGGGCAAGGGGCGTGAGTTCGTCGAGCAGGCGGCGGCGTTGGGGTTCCCGGCGATCGAGGTTTCGGACGGGACGATCCAGATGTCCACACACACCCGCTACCTGCTCATGGACATCGCCCGTCGGCTGGGCCTGCGGGTGCTCAGCGAGGTCGGCAAGAAGCATCCCGCCGACCGTGTGCCGCGCAGTAACATCCGGGAGCAGATCGTCGCGGATCTGCGCCACGGCGCGTGGAAGGTCATCGTCGAAGGCCGCGAGTCCGGGAAGGGCGTCGTGATCTACCGGGACGACGGCAGCATCGATGAGTCCGAGATGGAGGGGATCGCCGAGGCGGTGCAGGACCCGGCGCAACTGATCTGGGAAGCGCCTCTGAAGAGCCAGCAGCAGGACCTGATCCTGCGTTTCGGCACCAACGTCAACCTGGGCAACATCTACGCCGAGGACGTGCTCTCCCTGGAGGCCCTGCGCGTGGGTCTGCGCGGGGACACGTTGCGCGCGGCGATCCTCTCCAGCAGCATCCCCAGCAGCAACCACGTCGAGGAGGCCCCGGGGCAGGTGTAAGGGCCGGGGCCGGGTCCCGGGGGGCGGTTGCAGGCGCCGCTTCCCTACGCCTCTGCGCACGACGGGACGGCGGCCCTGTCCGGCGACCCTCTGGCGCGCGTGGCGGCCGTGGTGGGTGCCGACCTCGGTTCGGCGCCCACCACGGCCGGCCACGCTTCTACAGCAGCAGGGGGGCGGCCGCCAGGTCGGGGGCGGGCGCCTCCGGCGGGCGACCCACGGGCCGCACGCCCAGGGCGCGCAGCACACCGGCCGCGACCTCCACGGCGGTCGCGTTCTGGGCCTCGCGGGTCAGCCCGGCGATGTGCGGGGTGCAGATCAGGCCGGGGAGCCCCTGCAGCGGATCGGGCACCGGCGGGGGTTCGGGGTCGCGCACATCCAGGGCCGCACCGGCCAGCCAGCCCTCGCGGAGGGCCACCGCCAGCGCCGCTTCGTCCAGCAGACCGCCGCGGGCGGTGTTCACGAGTAGGGCCCCGGGCTGCAGCAGGGCCAGTTCGGGGCGGCCGATCAGGTGGTGGGTGGCGGGCGTCAGCGAGGCGTGGAGGCTCAGGATGTCGACGCGGCGAAGCAATTCCGGGAGGGTGACGAGCTCGACCCCACACTCCCGGACGCCGGGGTCGTCGGGGCCGCGGCCGGGGTGGCTGGCCAGGACGGTGAGGCCCAGGGCGCGGGCGCGGCGCGCCAGCGCCTGTCCCACGCGGCCAAGGCCCACCAGACCCAGGCAGCGGCCAGAGACTTCCCGGCCCTCCCAGCGGGCCCGCAGGGACCAGTCCGCGGCGCAGCCGGGGAGCAGGGCGGTCGGCAGGTCCCGGGCCAGCGCCAGGATCAGGGCCAGGGTGAACTCGGCCGTCGCCAGGGCGTTGCCGCCGGGGGCGTGGACCCACGGGATGCCCGCGGCGCGCAGGGCCGCGCAATCGAGGTTGTCGAGCCCGCTCCCCAGGCGCCCGATGACGCGCAGCGCCGGGGCCGCCGCCAGCAACTCGGCGTCCACCCGTGTCCGGTTGCGGACGACCAGGGCGACGCAGGACCGCACCGCCTCCCGCAAAGCGGCGGGCCGCTCGCCCAGCTCTGGGGCGTACAGCACGGGTCCGGCGGCGCGGAGGAGCTCCAGCCCTTCCGGGGCCATGAACTCACTCACGACGATCCTCACCCCTGCACCCCCTCGACCTGGCGCGGTCGCCCCCGCGGCCAGAGTATGCGCGGCGGCCCCCGGCCGCTCGGACCTCGCGCCGAGGGGGGCGGACGAGCAGTGGGCCGCCCATGGTATCCTGCGGCCAGAGCCCGGCCGGGGGTCATCCTGGGGGAGGCGGTTGGAGCCCCCCGCCCGGCGACCGGGCAACCGAACGAGGCGGCGCGAGCGGGCGCAAGAGGTCGCGAAGGAGGTCGCGCGGTGGCGATGCCCTTGGGGGCCTTCGTCCCCGATGAGGAGGCGGCCCGCTGGATCGAGGCGTGGCTGCGCGCCGTCGACCCGGCCCTGGCTGCGGGGGTGTGGCCCGGATGGGATCCCGCCCGGCAGGCCGTCGGGCTGGCCCTCCCGGGGGGCGGGGGGTGGTGCGTGGCGCGGGCGGCGGCCGCCGGCGGCCGGGCCGTGGCCGATCGGATGGGCGGCACGCTGCCCGGGGTGGCCCGCCTGGTGGATGCCCCTCGCGGTGGGGCCGGCGCGGGCGGGGTGCTGGCCCGCGCGCACATCCCCGGGGTGGTCGGCTGTGCCCTGGGGGGCACAGCCGTGCCGACCCTCACCGACGCGGCCCCGCTCCCGGACCTGGCGGCCCGAGTGGCGGCCGCCCTGTTCGCCCTGTGGTGGGCCGGGGACCGTTCGGCGCCGGTCCCGGCCGCCCCGGCCTGGGAACCGGCGGAGGCCGAGGCGTTGGGTGTCGTGGAGGGCCGTGTTCTGCTGGCAGCCCTGCGTGGGGATGCGCGGACGCCGGAGGTCCGGGCGTCCTGGCCCAGGCTCGCGACCCAGCTCGCGCTGCTGCGGCGGGAGCGGTACGCTTGCTCGGAGCCGGACGACCCGGGAGCGGGCGAACAGGCCGAAGCGGCAGGGGCCCAAGGCGCGTTCGCCGCTGGTGGGCGGGCCATGGAGGTCGCCGCCGGGCTGCCGGCGTTTGTCGGGGCAGCCTGTGCCGCCGCCCTCGGCGGCGGGGGCAGCGGCTCCGCCCCGCCACCGGAATTGGCCGCGGGCCTCGCTGACCTGGGCCTCCTGCCGCAGCCGGCGCGGCGGCGCCTGACGGGCTGGGGCCTGGCCACCTTCCTCTCCCGCCTGGAGGCCGCGGGCCCGCGCGACGCGGACCCCGCGGCCGGGCGGGCTTGGGCGCCGCCCCGGGCCTTCCCGCAGGGCTGGCGGGTCGCACTCCGGGAGGGGGTCGGCCTGGATCGGCTGTTGGAGGCGTACGTCACCTTCGACGGGGGGTCGCGCGA
>DAHWHV010000109.1 GCA_027335545.1 Clostridia bacterium | reverse complement strand
GCCGCCACCAGCGTGCATCGGCGGGGGGAGTGGTCGCGCCTGCCGGCGCTGGACCGGCAGCGCGTCCTGCTGGAGGCCGCGCGCCGCATCCGCGCCGCGGCGCCGGTCCTGGCCGCCGAGATTGCGCGCGAGAGCGGCCTGCCCCTGGGGCCCGCGCGCTTCGTCGAGGTGCCGCTGGCGGCGGAGGCCTTCGAGTACTTCGCCGCCGCCTGCACCGGCGACCGGGGGGAGGTCGTGCCCTTCTTTTCGGCCGGTGCCCCGCCGACGCAGTTCGCCTTCACGCTGCACGAGCCGGGGGGCGTGGCGGCGCTGATCACGCCGTCGAACTTCCCGCTCCTACTGCCGGCCTGGAAGGTCGCCGCCTGCCTGGCCGCCGGGTGTCCCGCCGTGCTCAAGCCCGCCCCGGAGACGCCCAGCGCCGCGTGCCACCTGGCCGTGCTCCTGCACGAGGCCGGTCTGCCCCCGGGCACCCTGGGGGTCCTGTGCGGGGGGGACGCCGTCGGGGCGGCGCTAGTCGCGCACCCGGGCATCGGGTACATCTCGCTGACCGGCGAGACCGCCACCGGCCGCGCGGCCCTGGCGGCGGCCGCCGCCGGCCTCAAGCGCGTCACGTTGGAGCTGGGGGGCAAGTCCCCGGTGATCGTCTGCGCCGATGCCGACCTGGAGGCCGCCGTGGCCGGGACGCTCTTCGGCGTCTTCTTCCATGCCGGCCAGGTCTGTCAGGCCGGCAGCCGCATCCTGGTGGAGGCCCCGGTGTTCGAGGAGTTCTGCCGCCGCTTCGTCGACCGGGCCGGGGGGCTGTGCGTGGGGCCGGCCACCGATCCCGCCAGCGACCTTGGGCCCCTGGTCTCCCTGACCCACTTCCGGCGCGTGCGGGCCCGGGTGCGGGATGCGGTCGCGGGAGGGGTGCACTTGGCCCTGGGGGAGCCGGACGTGCCGGATCCCGGCGGGGGCTTCTTCTTTCCGGTCACCGTCCTGCGCGACCCGCCCGCGGCGGCGCCCATCGTCCGGGAGGAGGTGTTCGGGCCGGTCGCCTGCCTGCTGCGCGTGCCCGATGCGGCCGCGGCGCTGGAGGCCGCCAACGACAGTCCGTACGGGCTGGCCGCCGGCGTCTGGACGCGCGACATCGGGCGGGCGCTGGGTCTCGCCGCCGCGCTGCAGGCGGGGACCGTCTGGGTGAACACGGCCCAGATCCTCTCGCCGAGCGCCCCCTTCGGCGGTTTCCGCCAGAGCGGGTTGGGCCGGGAGCTGGGGCGGCGGGGCCTGGACGGCTTCCGCGAGACCAAGACGGTGATCGTCGAGGGCGCGGAGCGCCCGTGGAGCTACTTCTGAGGCGCCGTGAGGCGCCGTGAGGTGGCGCGGCCCCCCGGCGGGCCACGCGGTGGTGCAGTCGACGGCGCCCAGGAGCCGCAGGGGCCCCGCGGCGGCCGCCGCGGCTCGGGACGGGGCTCGGCATGGGATCGGGACTGGGATGGGGAGGGGGAGCGGAGGCGGGGATCGGGACGGGACTGGGGCACGGCACGGGGATGGAGGCGGGTACAGGGATGGGAACTGGGACGGAGACGCGCGTGTACTGGACCCGGGAGCAGGTCGACGCGGAGCTCGATGGCTGGACGGTGGCCGTCGTGGACTGTCTGCGGGCGACCACGACGATCGCGGCCGCCCTGGACGCGGGCTGTACCTCCGTGATCCCCATGGCCGAGGAGGGGGAGGCGCGGCGCTGCGCGGCGGAGCGGGGTGCCCTGCTGGCCGGCGAGCGGGGCTGCGTGCCGCCGCCTGGCTTCGATCTCGGCAACTCCCCGGCTGCCTTCACGCCGCAGGTCGTCGGCGGGCGCGAGGTCGTCCTCTGGACGACCAACGGCAGCGGGGCCCTGGTGCGCGCCGCCCGGGGGGCCGCGGAGGTCCTGGCCTTCGCCTTGGTCAACGCCGGGGCGACGGCGGCCCACCTGGCCCAGAGGCGCTGCCCCCGCCTGGCCATCGTCTGCGCGGGGACGGAGGGGGAGTTCTCCCTGGAGGACGCCTTCGCGGCGGGTGCCCTGATCGACCGCTTGAGCCGGCGGGAGGGCCGTCGTGGCTCCCTCGATGACCGGGGGCGGGCGGCTTGGCTGCTCTATCGCGGCGGGCGGCGGGACGCGCGCGGGGTGCTCGATGCCGGCGCGGCGGCCGCTCGGCTGCGGCAGCGCGGCCTGGGCGCGGACGTGGCCTTCGCGGCCCGCGCGGATGCCCTGGGGGTGGTCGCCCTCTGGCGGGCGGGGGCGCTGCGGCTCGCGGAGCCCGCCGGGGCCACCGCCGCCAGTGGGGGCGCTCCGGCCCTGGGCCGGAGCTGATCAGGCGGGCGCGGACGGGCTCGCGGGGTGGGCGGCGACCCAGCCCCTCCAGTTCCGGAAGTAATCCACGTCCACGCCGTCGGGCGTGTTCAGGTAGCCGTAGGCCGTGGTCACGATGCTCCCGCCGTGGGGGGAAAGAAGGCGTCGTCCCCGGGGACGCCCGAGGGGCTGTGGGCCCGGCCCGAGGGCGGGTACTGCCAGAGGATGCGCTTGTTGGGTGCCACCTCGAGCAGGCGGTCGTTTTGTTGGTCGGCGATCAGTACTGGGTAGGGCAGGGGGCCGGGCCAGGCGGGCGGCAGGTGGGTCCGCGCGTACCGCACGGCGGGTAGGCCGTCTTGCAAGGGGATCGCCGGCGCCGTGGCCGGGGCGTGTCCCAGCGGGGCCGAGGCAGGCCGGGGCGCCGCCGTCGCGGAGAGCGTGTAGAACAGGGCGGCCGCGGCTCCCAACACCAACACCAGCATGGGAGCGAAGCCCACTCGCCAGCGGCGGCGGCTCAACGCGATTCCTCCAAACGGCCGCCGGGGGCGCGCGGTCTCAGGGGCAGGGAGCCCTGGTGCGGGCTGCGGCCTGCACCGCGGCCGCCAGGGGCGGTCAGGGGCGGGCGACCTCCCCTGCCGCTGCGGCCGGCTCATAGGCGCAGAGGGGATCGTCGCCCAGCGGGTCACCGTGGACGGCGTAGGCCCGGCTGCGCGAACCCCCGCAGACGGCCCGGTAGGCGCAGCGGCGGCAGCGCGGGCCGGTGAGGGCGTCGGGGTCGCGTAGGGCACGGAAGAGGGGGTGGGAGCGATAGACGTCCAGGATGTCGTCGCTCTTGGCGTTACCCGCGGGCAGGGGCAGGAACCCGCTGGGGCAGAGGTCGCCGTTGGCGGCGATGAACAGGAACCCCTTGCCGTCGCCGATGCTGCGCGGCCCCCACCCCCCGGGCCGGGACTCCGCGACCAGGCGGCGGATGTGGGGGGCCTCGGTGGTCTTGAGCACGAAGGGGGTGTCGGCGCTGATCGCCGCCAGCCAGGTCTGGATGGCCTGGGCGAATTCGGGGTCGACCATCTCGGCCGCCCGGGCGCGCCCCGTGGGCACCAGGAAGAAGAGGCTCCAGCGCACTACGTCCAGGGTGCGCACCAGGTCGTAGACCTCGGGGAGCTGCTCGGCGTTGTGCCGGGCGACCGTGGTGGCGACCGTGAGTGCGAGGCCTTCCTCGCGCACCCAGGCACAGGCCTGCAGGGTTCGGGCGAACGTCCCCACCTGGCCCCGGAAGCGGTCGTGGGTCCGGGCGTCCGCCCCGTCCAGGCTGAGCTGCACCCCCGCGACGGCGGATGCGGCCAGACGGGCGACGGCGGGCCGGTCCAGGAGCGGCGTGACGCTGGGGGAGACGGCGGTGCGCAGCCCCAGGGCACGGGCCTCCGCCAGGAGCGTGAACAGATCGGCGCGCTCCAGGGGATCGCCGCCGGTGATCACGAAGACCTGCGGGCGCATGCGGGCGACCTGCGCGAGCAGGTCGCGGCACTCCGCGGTCGTCAGTTCGTCGGGGCGCGGCCGGTGTTGGGCGGAGGCCCGGCAGTGGCGGCAGGCCAGGGCGCAGGCGCCCGTGGCCTCCCAGACGACCACCTGGGGGCGGTCATCGACGGGCCAGGCCGTGTAGCCGAAGGTGCTCGGCCCGCTCATCGGGGGTGGCCGCCAGCCGGCCCGCGGGAAGCGGTGCGCGCGGCGCCCGTCCCTCCCCGGGGAGCGCCTGGGTGGTCGCCGCCAGAGCCCGCTCCGGCAGCGACCACTTGCGGATCCGCTGTCGGACAGGCCCAGCCGGCCACTGGATCGTGGGGCCCTCGGGCCCCATGGGCCCTGTGGCATCGGCCTCCCGGGGCGGACGGTGGCCGCACGGCGGGCACGCCTGGCCGCGGAGCCAGGCACCCCCGGCGCACCGCCGGTTGCAAGTCGTCGCTCATCGGCCTCGCCGCCTCTCGCCGGGCATCCCTCAGGGGCCCCCAGCCGTCGCGCGGGCGGGAGGGCCGAGGGTCGGTATCGCCTGCAGTAGACCACGCCCGGTACCGGGCGCCCACGGCCGGGCGGCCGGCGGGCGCCCGGCCCGAACGGGGTGTCCGGTGGGGCGGTCCGGGCCCG
>DAHWHV010000107.1 GCA_027335545.1 Clostridia bacterium | reverse complement strand
AGGGCCCGGCCGCCGCTGCCCAGCAGGAGTCCGTCAGCCGCCGCCACGTCCACGTAGCCGGCGTACCAGGCCGAGGCCCGCACGTCGCTGAAGGGTTGCGGGCTGCCCAGCCGCGGCGCGATCCCCGCCGCGGCCAGGATCAGCTTGAGGAACTGCGCGCGCGTCACCGCGGCAGCGGGCCGGAACTGCCCGTCGGGGAACCCGGCGACGATGCCGGCCGCCGTCAGGGTACTGATGTCCCGAAAGGCCCAGTAGCCCGGCGGCACGTCCGGGTAGGTCGCGGTCTCGGCCAGCACGGCCCAGGCGCTGAAGTGCGGCAGGCTCGCCGCCAGCGTCCCGCTGCCGGTGTGGATGCGCCCCGCGCTGAAGAACGCCCAGCGCCCGCCGGCCAGCGTATACAACCCGAGCTGCAGGGGCGAGACCCCCGCGGGCAAGCGGTAGCGCAGGTGCAGCCGCGCCGGGAGGCTCGGCTGGACCCCGCCGCTGTCGATCGACCAGATCGGCGAGGCCAACTCCGTCCCCGCGGGCAGGGCCGGTTCGGCCCCGGGCGCCACCTGCGAGATGGCGACCGTCGTGCCCGCGGCGAGCCCGCCCGACGGCACCACCAACCGGAAGGCGTCGTCACTGGTCGCCACGGTGACCGGCCCCGCGGCGGCGTCCACGAGTTCGCTCACCGTGCTCGGCGTCTGGTCCGTCGGCGTGTTCGCCCCGCCGCCGCTGGAGCCGCCCCCGCCGCCACTTACGCCCCCGCCGCCACTTAGGCCCGCGCCAGCCGGCGGAGCGGGTGAGGCCACCACCAGTTGGAGCGTCTCCGTGGCTTGGAGCGCCGGGTTGGCGCTGTCGGTGGCGGTGAGGGCCACCGGGAAGGTGCCGGCGGCCGCCGGCGTCCCGGAGATCGCCCCGCTGGCCGTATCGAGGCCCAGGCCCTGGGGCAGGCCCGTGGCCGTCCAGCTGTAGGGGGGCGTGCCCCCGGTCGCCGTCAGGGACGCCTGGTAGGCCCCGCCCACCGCCCCGCCGGGCAGGGCGGTCGTGGTGATCGCCAGCGGCGCGGGCGCCACCACCAGGGTCACGCGCGCCGTCACGGACCGCGCCGGCTGCTCGGCATCCCTCACCGTCACGGCCAGGGAGAAGGTACCGGCGGCCGCCGGCGTCCCGGAGATCACCCCGCTGGACGCATCGAGGCTCAGGCCCGCCGGCAGGCCCGTGGCCGCCCACGTGTACGGCGGCGTGCCCCCGGCCGCCGCCAGGGTCCCCGTGTAGGGCACGCCCACCGTGGCCTGGGTCAGGCCCGTGGTCTGCACGGCCAGCGGCCCGATGAGGTCGAAGGGCAGGGCGTTGCTGTAGCCGACGGCCGGGTTGTAGACGGCCACCGCGACCGGCCCGCCCAGGAGCCCGGCGGGGACCTGGGCCGAGACCTGGGTGTCGCTGGGGTGGGCCACGGGGACCCCGAGCAGCGTCCCCGGCTGCGAGAAGTAGACGGCCGTGCCCACGGTGGCCGTACCGAAGCCGGCCCCCGCGAGCGTCAGGTCCGTGCCCGACGGCCCGCCCGGGACGGAGAGGGCGTTCAGCGCGGGCCCACCGGTCAGGGTCATGGGCAGGGCGTCGCTCTGCAGCCCCGTCTGCGCGTTGTAGACGGACACCGTCACGCTGCCCGGCAGCAGGTAGGGGAAGCCGACCATGGGGAGCTGGACCTGGGAGTCCGACCAGCTGCCGATGATCGGGTCGATCACGCTGCCACTGTACGGCGAGGCGAAGTAGACGGCGTCCCCCACGCTCCGGGCACCGAAGCCCGCGCCCGTCAGCGTGAGCGTGCTGCCGGCGGGCTCTGCCGCCGGCGAGAGCGCCCCGAGGTCCGGGGTGCCCGTGTAGGTGAAGCGCGCCGCGGCGGCGGGGGCGCTCACCCCGCCGGGGGCCGCCACGCTCACGTCCACCGTGCCCCCGCCGGGCGGGGAGACGGCGTCGATCTGGTCGGCGGAGACCACGGTGAACGAGGCGGCGGGCACGAGGCCGAAGAGCACCTGCGTCGCGCCCTGGAGGCCGCTGCCGCTGATCGTCACGGCGGTGCCACCCGCGGGCGGGCCGGACACCGCCGAAAGGCCCGTCACGGCCGTCGCGGCCAGGGGCGGCGCCCCAACGGCGATCGACCAGGCCCCGCGCCCGTGCGTCGCCGCGAACAGGGTGCCGTGCGCCGAGAGGGTCAGGCCCAGCACCGGGACGTTGGGCAGGCCGCTGCCCAGCGCGCTCCAGGCCTGACCGCCGTCGTTGCTGGTGAAGACCCCCACGTCCGTACCGGCGATCAGCCGGCTGCCGTCCAGGACCAGGGCGTTGACCGGGGCATCGGGGAGGTTGCCCGTCAGGTTGGTCCAGGCCGGCAGCGTCGCGTTGGCCGCGGGGGTGTACAGCACGTGGGGCGACGAGGGCGCGCTTGGCGGGAAGGCGTAGCCGCTGAGGGTCACGTAGGCGGCGTAGGGGTCGCTCGGGGAGACCACGATGTCGGTGACAAAGCGCTGCGGGCCCGGGGAGATCGTCGTCCAGCGCTGGCCGCCGTCCGCGCTCATCTCCACGGCCCCACCGCTCCAACCCACGTAGAGCACCGAGGGGGCGCTGGGGGCGACGGCGATCACCGAGACCTGGCCGAGCCGCCCCTGGGTGTTGGTCAGGCGTGTCCAGTGGGCCCCGGCGTCCGTGCTCCCCCAGAGGTTGCTGCTACCGAAGAAGAGATCGGCGGGGTTGGCCGGGGACATCACAAACGGCGCGACCCAGGCGGGCGAGGAGGTGACCGGCGGCTCGATCGGCGACCAGTTCTGTCCGCCGTCGGTGCTGCGCACCAGGTAGCCGCTGCCCGCCTCGGTGTAGAGGGTCTGGGGATTGGCCGGGTCGATCGCCGTCATCATCCCGTCCCCGCCCCAGAGCTGGGCCCAGGCCGGCAGGCCCGTGTACAGGTCGGTGCCGTTGTCCTGGGCCCCCGCCAGGACCATGGCCCCGTTGCCGTACTCCGAGAGCCCGGGGTAGAGCTGGGTGACGCTGAGGTTGGTGTTGAGGTCAACCGTGCCCCCGGCCGGGATCGCCCCGGCCGGCAGGCTCCAGACCCCGCCGTCGTTGCCGATGTAGAGCGTCCCGTTGGCGGCGAAGGTCAGGGCGTGCTGGTCGGGGTGGACCGGGGTCACCTCCGTCCAGGTCGGCGTGCCCGTGGTCGCCCCCGTCACCTCCTCCAGGGCGATGCCGCCCACGACCACGGTCCCCGGCGCCGCCGGGCTCACCGCCACGGTGTTGTCGTACCACCCCTGGGCGGGGTTGTTGGCGTACGCCGGGCCATAGAAGGAGGCCGGGGCCAGGTAGTCCGGGGCGCCGGGGACGGGGGCCCAGTTGCCGCCGCCGTCGGTGCTCACGAACAGGCCGACCAGGGTGCCGTACGCGCTGCTGCCATACTGCCCGTTGGCCACGCTGGCGTAGAGCACGTGCGCGGCCGAGGGGGCGATCGCCAGCGCCGTGTTGCCGAAGGTGGCCCCCGTGGGCAGGCCGCCGCCAAGCACGCTCCAGCTGGCGCCGCCGTTGGTGCTCTCCTCCAGCCCGACCGTGTTCACCGCCGCATAGAGGACGGAGGGATTCGCCGGGTCCAGCACCAGGGCCGAGACGTCCGCCCACGGCTGCAGCAGGGCCGTCCATTGCGCCCCGCCGTCGGTGCTCTCGTAGACCCCCATCGAGCCCGCCACGTACACCCGCTGCCCGGCCGTGCCGGGGACCAGGGCGAGCGCGCTGATGTGGAAGCCACTGAAGACGTTGGCGCCGAGCACGCTCCAGGAAGCGCCCCCGTCGGTGGACTTCAGGATGCCGGCACCGTAGAGCGAGTCGATCGAGTTGTGGTCCTCCCCCGTGCCGGCGTAGACGATCTGGGGGTGGGTCGGGGCCACGGCCACCGCGCCGATCGCCAGGCTCGGCTGCCCGTCGGTCAGGGGCGTCCACTGCTGCCCCCCGTCGGTCGAGGACCAGAGGCCGCCGCCCGCCGTGGCCGCGTAGATCGTGCCGTCGGCGGCCAGGGCGATGCCGTCCACGCGGCCCGAGGCGGGCCCCCCGGAGAAGTAGTCGCGAGCGACCGGACTCGGCCCGAGGGCCTGCCAGGCCGCGCCGCCGCCGCTCGTCCCCGCCCCCGGGGGGTCCGCCGCCCCGGAGGGGGCCGTGCGCGGCAGGGCCGCCGCCTGGGTGCGGGCCGCGGCGTAGGCGCCGGCCGGG
>DAHWHV010000104.1 GCA_027335545.1 Clostridia bacterium | reverse complement strand
ACCAACCCCCGCACCCGTTCCGGGGCGGCCCCGCCCCCCCCGCCCCGGCGGTCGCCTGCCCCGCCGCGGGCCCGGCTCAGGCACGGCTGGCAGGGGCCTCCCGGCGGACACCCGGTCGGCGCGTGCAGGAGATCCCGACCTGGGTCGACAATTTCGCCCGTGGAGCCGCCGGCCCCGTGCGCGGGAGTTCCGGGCGCCCGGTCCCTATGGGTGCGATGGCCGGCCCCCGCCGGCGGTGTTGGGAGGCGACGGCCATGCGCCAGGAAACGGAGCGCCGCCCCGACGGGCGCCTGTTGCGGTATTACTTCGCGGACGGCGCGGGCCCCGCCGAGGGCGTGGCCCCCACGGCGCCGGCGGGGCGCCGCCCGGCGCTGCTGGTCACCGGGGGCGCGGGCTACGTGGCGGGGCCGCTGGTGGCCCGCCTAGTCGCGGCGGACCACCACGTCCTGGTCCTGGACGACCTCTCCACCAGCAGCGGGCGGACCCTGCCCCCGGGCGTGGAGCTGGTCCGGGCGCGGCTGGGCGACGCCGTCGTGCTGCGCGAGCTCTTCGGCGATTTCCGCATCGGCGGGGTCTTCCACTTCGCCGCGGACAGCCGCGTGGGCGAGTCGATGCAGGCCCCGCTGCAGTACTACCGGCACAACGTGCGCGAGGCCCTGACCCTCCTGGAGGAGGCCGTCGCCGCCGGCTGCCCGCCCTTCATCTTCTCCTCCTCGGCCGCCGTCTACGGCATCCCCGAGTCCGTGCCCGTGCGTGAGGACGCCGTGCCGCGCCCCATCAACCCTTACGGGGAGACCAAGGCGGCCTTCGAGCGGGCCCTGCACTGGGCCGGGGTCGGCCACGGCCTGCCCTTCGCCGCCCTGCGCTACTTCAATGCCGCCGGCGCCGACGGGCCCTGGGAGCCCAAGCAGCCGGAGACCCACCTGATCCCCAACGTCCTGGCGGCGGCCGCCGACGGCCCGACGCTGCGCGTCTTCGGCCAGGACTACCCGACGCCCGACGGTACGGCGGTCCGCGACTACATCCATGTCGCCGACCTGGCCGAGGGGCACCTGGCGGCGCTGCGCCACCTGCAGGCGGGTGGGGAGGCGGGCGCCTTCAACCTTGGCACCGGGGTGGGCTGGTCCGTGGCCCAGGTCATCGCCGCCGCGGAGCGGGTGACCGGCCGCCCCGTGCGCTGGGAGGGCGCGCCCCGGCGCGCCGGGGACCCGCCCGCCCTGGTCGCCGACCCCGGCAAGGCCGAGCGGCTCCTGGGCTGGAAGGCGCGCCGCTCCTCCCTGGCGGAGATGGTGGGGGATGCCTGGGCCGCGCTATGCCGGGCGGCGTCCGCGCCTGCGGGGCCGGCCGCCGGGACGGGGCCGGCGTGAGCGAGCTGCGCCGGGATCCGCTGTCGGGGGCGTGGATCACGATCGCCGGGCGGCGCCTGGGCCGGCCGGTCACGACCTCCGCGGCCGGTTGCCCGTTCTGCCCCGTGCCCCCCGGGGCATCGGTCGAGGTGTGCGCGGACGCCGAGGCCCCGCGGGCGGACTACGGCGTGGCCGTCTTCGAGAACCGCTGGCCGTCCCTGGGGGGGCCCGCGGCGGAGCGGCCCACCCCGGGGCCGTTCGCCCCGGGCTACCGCCTGGCTCCGGCCCGCGGCCACGCCGAGGTCGTCCTGTACGCGCCGCGCCACGACGTGCACCTGGCCTCCCTGCCGCCGGCCCAGGTCCGGCTGCTGGTCGAGGTCTGGCGGGAGCGGACCGAGGCGCTCTACGCCGACCCGGCCGTGGCCTACGTCTTCCCCTTCGAGAACCGCGGCGCGGAGATCGGGGCGACGATCGACCACCCCCACGGGCAGATCTACGCCTACCCCTTCCTGCCGCCGCGCATCGCCGCCGAGTTGGCGATCCTGGCCCGGCACCGCCGGGACGAGGGTGAGTGCCTGCAGTGTGAAGTCCTGCGGCGCGAGCGGGCGGAGGCCCGGCGCCTGGTCGACGCGGAGGGGGGGTGGACCGCCTTCGTCCCCTTCGCCCCCCGCTTCCCCTCGGAGGTGCACCTGGTCCCCGCGCGACACCGGGGGAGCCTGGCCGACCTCGACAGCCCGGGCCGGGCCGACCTGGCCGCGTTGCTGCAGCGCAGCGTCCGCCGCTACGACGGGCTGTACGGTGCGCCCATGCCGTACATGATGGCCATCTACCAGGCGCCGCGCCGCCACGGGCCGCCGGGGCTCTGGCACCTGCGCCTGGCCTTCTACCCGCTGCTGCGGGCACCCGGGCGCCTGAAGTACCTGGCGGGCTCGGAGTCCGCCGCCGGGGCCTTCCTGCAGGACGCCACGCCCGAGGACATGGCCGCCGCCCTGCGGGGTGTGCCCTTGCCCTGACGGGCGCCGGGGGCTCAGCCCCCGGCGCGCCCCCTCCCGGATGCCGCGCGGCCCGCGGGGGGTGCC
>DAHWHV010000101.1 GCA_027335545.1 Clostridia bacterium | reverse complement strand
ATGGAGGTGAGCCGTTACATCTCGCGCACCAAGGCCACGGTGCGCGACACCGCGAGGGTCTTCGGGGTGAGCAAGTCCACGGTGCACAAGGACGTGACCGAGCGCCTGCCCAAGCTCAACCGCGACCTCGCCACGCGTGTCAAAAAGGTGCTGGACACCAACAAGGCGGAGCGCCATCTGCGGGGGGGAGAGGCCACCCGCCGCAAGTACTTGGACGACGGTCAGCCGGTCGAGCCGCAGGAGGTCACCTTTGCCAAGTGAGGGGCCAAGGGCCGGCGGGGCGGCCGTGCACGCGAGCACGCGGGCCTCCGGTCCTTGCGGCTCCTTCCCCCTGACCGAGCCACCCGCAGGGACGTGCCCGTGGGTGCGCGTCCGGCGCCGCGCGCCCTTTGCCCGCGCCGGAGAGCAGGGCCGCGGCGCTTTCGGCGAACCACCTCAGCGCACCTCAGCGATAGGCCCTGGCGGGCATCGGCCGGCACTGCGGCCACCGTGCGGACCGCCACCGTCCGGTACCGCGGCGGGACCCCGAGCGGGGAGCCCGATGGCGCACCGCGCGGGCCACCGGGTGGCGCACCGCGGGTGGCATCCCGGCAATCCGCCCCCGCGGGAAAACGCGCCACCCCGGTGCCGAGGACGTGGCCGCGGCGTTCTCGGCGAACAGCCTGAGCGCGAAGGCATGGCGGGACGCGGGCGACACGCGCCGGACGTGCGCCTCGGCAGGGCGCGGGGCGGACCGCCCCCGTTGCCGCCGCCCCGCCGCAATGCGCACGGGTTCAGCGATTACGCCCCCACGCGGCCCGTCGCGCCTGGGCAGCCGGCCACCGGTCCCCCGCCGCCATGACGCCACCCCGGCATCGGGGAACGCCCGGGAGGATTGCTGGGTCCCGTGGGCGAATACCCGAAAGAGGCGCCACGGAGGGCACCCGTCCTCCCTGGCCTCTGGCGCCCTGATGCGCGGGGAGGCGGGCGACTGTGATCCGCGGACTGTACAGCTCGGCGGCCGGCATGCTGGCCTCAAACCTCCAGGTGAGCGATATCGCCAACAACATCGCCAACGCGGGCACGAACGGGTACCTGACGGTGCGACCGGTGCTCGTCCCGTTTGCCCCGCTGTTTCTAAGCCGCCTGCAGGGCGGTTCCGCCACGCCGCTGGCGGAGGTCTCCAGCGGCTCCGCGGTCGGCGCCACCGTGCTGGACATGTCGCCTGGGCCCTGGCGCCATACCGGTGCCCCGCTCGCCGCCGCGATCAACGGGCCGGGCTTCTTCGCGGTGCGGACCCCCCAGGGCGTGCAATACACGCGCGCGGGGAGCTTCCGCCTGGACGCAGCCGGCGCGCTGGTGTCGCCAGCGGGGTACGCCGTGCTCGGCGCCAACGGCGTGCCCGTCCAGGTTGCGGCCGCCGATCGTGCGTCCGCGGCGCTGTCTCCAGACGGCGCCATCCGGGCCGGCGGGCGCGTTGTCGGCCAGGTCGGGGTCTTTCAGACGCCGGCGGGCGCCTTAACCCCCGCTGGCGGTGGCCTCTACGCGCTGGCGGCGGGCGCCGCGCCCGCGCCCGTGGCCGCGGCACGCCTCAGCCCGGGCTGGGTGGAGGGCAGCAATGTCGACCTGGTGCAGCAGATGGCCGCACTCCTGCAGATCCAGCAGGCCTACACCTCCGATCAGGAGGCCGTGCTCACGGCCAATACGACGATGGGCGAGGCCATCAACCAGGTCGGCACGGTGCCCTAAGTGTAAGTGGCGGCCGCCGTCCGGGGCGCGGCGGGGGCTTTGGCCGCGCGAGTCGCGTGCTGCGCTGCGCACGGGTAGGCGGTGGTGGCGGGGGGCGAAGGGAGACAGTGGTCGCGGAGGATAGGCCTTCGACGGCCAGGTCGGTCGCGGCGGCGGGGGCGGGGGGCTTAGGGACGACGGTGGCCGCGTCGCCGGCAAGAGGCGCCTGGCCCCGATGCACGCATCACCTACCGGAGTGGAAGACGTGGGTTGGGGGGGGTGGGATGGGGTGCTGGGGCGAGCATCCACGGACGGAGACGTCCGCTCTCGTGGTGGGTCCTAAGCTCTCTAAGTGCGCGGCGTCCTTGGTGAGGCGGCTGCCGGGGCGGCGGGATGCCGGAGGGTGAGGGGGAGTCGATCATGATCGGCGGTCTATGGGTGGCTGCCTCGGGCATGGTCAGTCGCTCGGCGGAGATCAACGTCTGGGCGAATGATGTGGCCAACGTGAATACGCCCGCGTTTCTGGCCGAGGTCCCGTCCCTGGTCGACGCCGCGCCCGGCGCGGCCTACCCGGTCCTGGTCAACCCGCAGGCCCCGGCCGGTGCCCTGGCCGCCCAGCAGGCACCCCCGGCGGTCCTGCAGGGCGGTGGCGTCGGACCCGGCCCGGTGCTTGTGGACACCGCGCAGGCCTCGGTCCAGCTGACGGGTCGTCCGCTGGACGTGGCGATCCAGGGACCCGGCTGGCTCCGCGTCGGCCTGCCTGGCGGCGGGGCCGCCTACACGCGCGAAGGGCGCTTTGCGCCGGACGCCACGGGTACGTTGGTCAACGCCGAGGGGAACCCGCTGCTGGACGCCGCCGGCCAGGCGCTGCGCGTCCCGACGGGTGCCACGGCCGTCTCCTTTGCTCCGGACGGCCGGGTCCTCGCCACGGTCGGCGGGCGGCAGCAGGTGCTGGGCCGGGTGGAGTTGAGCATTCCCGCCGATCCGCAGGGCATGGCTCCGGCCCAGGGAGGCCTCTGGCAGGCGACACCGGCCGCGGGCGTGCTGACGCGCGCCTACCCGGGCACCGCCGGCGCCCCCCTGCTGCTCCCCGGCGCGCTCCTGCAGAGCAACGTCAACCTCACCACGGCCCTGACCCACATCCTCGCCGCCGAACAGGCCTACCAGGCGAACAGCCGCGCGTTTGCCGTCGGCCTCAGCATGTGGACCGCAGCCAACCAGATCCCCGGATGATGGGCCCGTACGGTGGTGCGCGGGGGCGCGGCGCCGGCGGTCGGGCGCCGTGCCCCGTGGGCAGGACCGGTCGTCGGGCGCCGTGCCCCATGGGCGGCGCTCCCTCGGCACCCTGCGGCCGTGCCCAGGGTCGCGGCGTTCTCGGCAGACGGCCTCAGCGACAAGGGCTAGCAGCGGTTGGCGACAACTCGGGGCGTACGGCGGCTCTGGGGAGCCCCTCCGTGCACCGCCGCCGTGGTCGCCCCTGGCCGAAATCGTGCGGCCGTTGCGGTGGCAGGCACCGGGGCGGGCAGCGGGTGCCCCCGCCCACCACCGCACGGCTGCGCGCCCCATCGTTCGACCCCCCAAGCCCCCTGGCGGAATGACGCCACCCTG
>DAHWHV010000100.1 GCA_027335545.1 Clostridia bacterium | reverse complement strand
CCATCGGCGGCAAAGCCCAGAGCGGCGGGACGGGTCGCGCACGCCCCGAGAAGGGCGGGCCCGCCGAACCCGGGCCCCGGTGCCGGAAGTGGTCCAACCACCATGCGCACGGCCGATGACAAGACGGTGACGATTCCCCGTGGTCACGCGCCCCGCCCCGTGACCACGCTTCCGCTCTTACGCAACCCCGGCGCCCATCTGCCCCCAGACCCGGTCCCGCGGGGGGCCGCGGCGTCGGGAAAACACGCGGCGGGATCTCCACAAGCTAGCCGCCGTCCCCTGGAGGGCCGTAGAGACTCTGGAACTGCTCGGACGTGATCAGGACCTCGCGCGTCCTACTGCCCTGGTGCGGACCCACGAAACCGCGATGCTCCATCATGTCGATCAGGCGGCCGGCGCGGGTGAAGCCAACACGCAGGCGGCGCTGGAGGTTGCTGACCGAAGCCTGCCCGCTGTCCAGCACGATCTGCAGGGCGTCGACGAAGAGTTCGTCATCCTCATTCCCGTCCGACCCGGACGTGGAGCGTTCGCCGTCAGGTTCCGCCTCCATGATGTCGACCTGATACTCTGGCGCACCCCGCTGCTGCAAGAAATCGATCACCGACTCCACCTCGGACTCGCTGACGAACGCCCCCTGGGCGCGCAGCATTTTCTGCGCGCCCACCGGGCGAAAGAGCATATCGCCGCGGCCGACGAGCTTCTCGGCACCCGCCACGTCGATGATGGTCCGCGAGTCGATGTGCGACGAGACGGCCAGGGCAATGCGGGTGGGGATGTTGGCCTTAATGACGCCGGTGATGACGTCCACGGAGGGACGCTGGGTGGCGACGATCAGATAGATGCCAGCGGCGCGCGCCATCTGCGTCAACCGCTGGACCGCGCCCTCCACCTCGGCGCGGGCCACCAGCATCAGGTCCGCGAGTTCGTCGATGACGATGACGACGTAGGGCAGGGGCGGGCCGCCGCGCTCCCACGCGACGGCGTTGTAGCCATTGAGGTTGCGCACCCCGGTGTGGGTGAAGAGCGTGTAGCGCCGCTCCATCTCTCGCACCACGGCCTGCAGCGTGGCCGCCGCCTTCCGCGGATTCGTCACCACCGGCGCGAGCAGGTGCGGGATCCCGTTATACTGCGATAACTCGACCATCTTCGGGTCGACGAGCACCAGGCGCACCTGGTCAGGTCCGGCCTTGTACAACAGGCTGACCAGCATGCTGTTGATGGTGATGCTCTTGCCGGATCCGGTTGCGCCGGCGACGAGAACATGGAGCAACTGTTCGAGGTTCGCCACCACGGGCTTGCCGGCGATGTCCTGACCCAGGCAGACCGTCAGTGGGGAGGGGGCGGTGCGGAAGGCTTCGCTTTCCATCACCTCGCGCAGGAAGACGGGAGAGACGTCCGTGTTGGGCACCTCGATCCCGACGGCCGACTTGCCGGGAACGGGGGCGATGCGCACGTCCGTGGCCTTGAGCGCCAAGGCCAGGTCCTCCGCCAACCCGGCGATGCGCGCCACCTTCACGCCGGCCCCCGGCTCAATCTCGAAGCGGGTGACGGAGGGGCCCTGCACCGCCCCCACAATGCGAGCCGTGACGCCAAAGCTCTTGAGCGCAGCATCCAACTGGGCCTCGCGCTCTTTGGTGTCTGGCTCCTGGGACATGGGCGCCAGGTTCGGCTTCCGTCGGAGGAGATCGAGCGGGGGCGCCTCATACGCGGGCAGAGGCGGCCGGGGCACGACCGTGGGCGCCGGTGCGGACCAGGCCGCGGGCACGGGTAGGAGGGACGAGGGCACACACGGATCAGGGGTCTCGCCGAACCCCGCGAGGCCGGCCGCGGCCGAGTCCGCGGGTGTGGCCCCGGTCGTGGGTAGGGCTTGGGAGCCCCGCAACACCGCCTGCCCCTCCTCGCCCCCCGGCCCGTCGTCCCAGACCAGGGTAGGCTGCGGCACCGCCCGACTATCCGACCGAGTCCCCGGCTCCGCGCCGATGCCGTCACGCCACGCGGGGAAGAACTCGTCAGGGCGGGTCTCGTCGGCGTCAGCGGGCGCCCGCCCCGAGGGAGACCCCGCCCGCGGGTACCCGTCCTGCCGCCAGGGCTCGTCCTCCCAGACGAGGACCGTCGCCGCGGCCATGTCCCACGGCCCGTCCGTCGACCCGAGCACGGTGCCCCGCACGGGCCGGCGGGCGCCGACGACCACATCCGGCAGGGCAGGCACGGCCGCCGCGGCCGCGTCCTCCGATCCCACTCGCCCCCCGGGCGCCACCCCCTCCACGCGCGGCCAGCCCCCTACCGCCGTCGCCGCGGGCCCGGCCATGGCCTCCGGCCCCTCCACCGCCCCGGGCTCCGTGCCTTCCGTGGGTCCGCGCTCGGCCACGGCCCCTTCCGGCGGGGCGGGCACGTCCCCCCCGTCCGCCGCCATGGCCTCCAAACCGGCCACCGCGGGCCCGGCCATGGCCTCCGGCCCCTCCACCGCCCCGGGCTCCGTGCCTTTCGCGGGCCCGCGCTCCGCGACGGCCCCTTCCGGCGGGGCGGCAACGTCCACCCCGTGCGCCGCCATGGCCTCCAAACCGTCGGCGGGCACGGGCGCACGGTACCCAGCGGGCGTCCGGCCCACCGCCGCCTCAGGGGAGGGAATCGCATCTCCCAAGGGCGTCGGCGCCCCCTCCGGCCTGCCAGCGACCACGGGCTCGGCCAGTGGGCCGGGCGCCCGGCACGCCCTGGGGCCATCTGGCGAACCATCCGCCAGGGGCGGTCCAGGGACGCCGTCACCCACTGGCGCCACGTTCCTCCCTGCTATCCGCGCTATCCGCGGCTCCGCGGGGAACACGCCGTCACCCGTCGGCACGTCGGCGGCCCAGGGGCCGCCCGCGGACGGGACAACCGGCGGGCGCGTCTCCCCGAGGGGTGCCCGCGCGGTGGGCGCCCCTTGGTGGGAAGGGGAGACGCCATGCGACCCGGACGGCGCCCGGCCGGTCTGCGCCCGCCCCCAACCCTGCCCGCCCGCAGTCCCCGCACCCGCTGCACGCGTGCGCGGCTCCGGCACTGACCGGGCGGCCGGACCGTCCCCCCCGTGGGTTTCAGCGCCGTCGGCCGGGCGTTGAGACAAGGCCCGGCGATCCGGACCCGGGGCGGCGGACCGCGCGGGGACCACAAGACGGGCCCGTAGCGGAAGCAGAGGCGGCTCATCGGCCAGCGGATCCGCGACACGCCCCCTGGCCCGCGGCGGCAGGGCGCCCCCCCCCTGACCGCCGGCAGCCGATGGTTCCCGCACAGGGCGCTCGTCCTGATCCGGCTGCGCAGCACGGCCGGGCAAGCGGCAGGCGGCCTCCCACGAAGCCGCCCAGCGCGGCGGAACCACCTGCTCCCCTTCCGCCCATGGCACGCCGCCCCTCGGGATCGCCCGTGCGCCACGCGGGGCGCGCGGGGTCCGCCGGCGTG
>DAHWHV010000096.1 GCA_027335545.1 Clostridia bacterium | reverse complement strand
CCGCGGCGCCCCCGAAGAGCTTCATCGCATCGCGCCGATTCAGACGTCCAGCGACGGATTCGACCACGTTGCTGCACCCCCGCTTTGACTTCCCCGCCCCCTGTGGGCGGTGCGCTGGCGCGCGGCGCCGCAGGTCGGCAGAGAGATGAACACTAATAAATGCAACCGCGTCTGCCGGCCGCCCGCGCCGCCAACCGCGCCCCGCCCGGCCACCGATACGGCACGCGTAGGGTTTGCGCCGTCCCTCCCTCCACGCCCCGTCCATGTACAGGGCCAGCACGCCCAAGCTCGGCCTACCTACTTGGATGCACCCGGGAAGATTCCTGCACCCGCCCGCCGCCCATTTGAAAATCGCGCGGCGCCGGCGGCCCGGCACGAGAAGCATTCGCAAGGGATCGGCAAACGCCTCCCGTAGGCAGGCCGAGCGGCCTGTCCAGGTCCGGCCTGCCTTGTGCGCCACCGCCTCCGCCTGCACCACCCCGGGCACCCGCGGGTCGCGCCACCCCCGCCGGACACAGGCTGAGGGGCCGCCGGCCACCTTACCGGCCGCGGATTTCGCCACGTGACGCCGCGATGCCTTCCTGGCGCCGGGGCGGCATGAGGCGACATCGTTGTTGCAGGAGGGTCAGGGCCGACGGTGCCAGAGGCGCGGTCCAGGACGAGGCGATGCTCATCGCCGCGCGACGACCCCCGGGGGAGGAAACCGCGCCCCTGGTGGTCCCGGCGCCCGGGCCGGCGCAGGCGCGCGCTGTCCGCGCGCCCGGTCGCGCGGCGCGCCGCAAGGGGAGCCGCGGAGGGATAAGGAAACGATTCGCGGACGGTCTCCGGCCACACGACGCGGGCGGCCACGGCAGCAGGTCGGGCGCCCCGCACCGCACCCCGCGGAGGGGAGGGCCATCGAGAGCAAACGCCCGGGTCCGCCGGTGCACCAAGTGCCCGGGGCGTGTAGCGGGTCCACCCTGGCCGGCGTGGGGGCCGGCTCGCTGTGAGCGGGTCCGGCCTCGCTACCACCCCCCGCCCCAGAGTGCGCCCGGTTGCACCTGCCTGTCCCCCGGACGAGGCCGCGCGCCCGCCCCCGCCAGGTGGCGCAACCCGCGTGCTCCCGCGGCCAGGACAGGCAGGAGGCCCACGTCCCACGCAGAAGTCGCCGATCCTCGGGGACATCCGTTGGGTAGCGGCGGGACATCCGGTTCGCCCCCTGCGGGGCGTCATGGGTTAGCTGCTTCGGAGGTGATGCCGCCGCCGGTCGGCCCCAAGGTGGCGGGCGATCCGCTGCCTTGACCCCAGCGGCGTGCGCCGCCCGGGCCAGGGCAGCACACCGCTCTTTCCCCGCCGGCAGGGGAATCGGGGCTGGGTGGATAACACGGCCGATGTCCGCCGAATGGGCGAAGGTCGCCGTCAGGCTCGGCGACCCCCAGGGCACGCGCCACGGGCTTCGCTCTGCGCGGTGGCGCCTCGTCCCGTCGGGGGCGGCGTGATCGCGCGAACGTCATCGCGGAATGGGGAGCATAGGCATGGGCGCTTCTGTGTCGTCGGCCTCATCGTATACGGGCTCCGGGTCGCTGTCCCTCGACCTCAAGACCGCGTCTCCGTCCAACCCGGCGAGCATGTTTTCCACGGCGGTCGAGTACACGCTGGTCGCGCGGGGCGGCGGCCTGGGCTCGGCCGGGTCCAACAGCAACCGGGACGACCTGAGCTACCTATTCGGCTCGGCCGATGGCGACGGCGAGTTCATCTGCCGCGTGAACTGGATTGCGGGCGCCAACGGCGACGGTGGCAACGCGGGCGCGGGCATCATGGCGCGGGGTTCCCTGGCCAACAACGCCAAGAACGTCACGGTCCTGCTCACGGATGGCAACGGCGTGACCTTTCAGTGGCGCGGCCAGGACAATGCCCCCGAGGAATCCTGGCCCATGTCGATCGCCATCGGGGTAGGCGCGCCTGTCTACGTCAAGATGCAGCGGGCCGGGGACCTCTGGACGGTCAGCTACTCCCAGGACGGCACGACGTACTACAACCCGACCCACATCCGGGTCGCGTTCGGCAAGGGCCCGTACTACATCGGCTTGGCGGCGACCACGCACACGCCCAAGGGCGAAGTGGTCGACGTCCTGGACCAGGTCAGCGGGTTCAACCCGCACATGTACGTGTCCATCCAGCCCTAGGGCGAGGGACACGGCCGTGGGCGCGGCGGCGCGGCGAGGAGGGACGGCCCCTCACCGCGCCGCCGGCGCTGTGGGCGGCGGCACCCGCAAGGGGCGCGGTCACGAGTGGATCGCGACCCCGGCGTCGACCCCCGTCCCGCGGGGCGGTGCTCGGCGCCGGTCGACGGAACCGTTCCTACCACGACCGGTGCCGCCTCCCCGCCCACGCCGTCTCGCCACGAGCCCTCTCCGTGCATCGTCCACCGGCATCGCGCACGGGGCCCGCTCGTGCACGGGAAGGCTGCCCGGC
>DAHWHV010000048.1 GCA_027335545.1 Clostridia bacterium | reverse complement strand
CCGCGGGCCCCGCGTCCCCTCGGGTCGGCTGCCGGCCCTCCGCGGACGGCCGCCGCGTGCCCCGGGTCCGCGGTCGGTCGGGCCGCGCGGGCACTCACGCGGGCGCTGTTGCGCCGCCCTCCGCCGGGGCTCTGGCCCAGCCCCCGGTCCCCGCTCAGGAGAGCACCGTGAACCTGGTCTCGGCCAGCCGGTACATCCGCCGCCAGAAGAAGCGATTGATCAGGACCACCACCAGCGACAGGACGGCCGTCGAGGCCAGCAGCAACCCGTACTGCTGGTGCTGGCTGGCCCGGGCGATCTCCGAGCCCAGCCCGAGGGTGGAGACCGTGCGATTGCCGAACTGCACGTACTCCGCGACGATCGTCGTGTTCCAGGCGTTGCCGGCCGCCGTGATCAGCCCCGTGATCAGCAGCGGGAAGATGCCCGGGAGGATCAGCGTCCGCCAGCGCTCCAGGCGCCCCAGGCCGAAGAGATCGGTGACCTCCCGCAGGTCCGAGGGGATGGACATCGCCCCGGCGATGACGTTGAAGAGGACGTACCACTGCGTGCCCAGCAGCATCAGCAGGACCGCGCCCCAGGAGAGGTGCGGGCCGAGCCAGAGCAGGACGATGGGGAACAGGGCCGTGGCCGGGATCGACGCCAGGATCTGCACGATCGGCTGCAGCCGGTCGGCCCAGGCGCGGTTCATCCCGATGAAGACCCCGACGGGAATCGTCCAGAGCGAGCTGAGCACCAACGCGGCGAATACGGGCAGCACCGTCAACAGGGTGGCCAGCGGCAGCGCCGCCAATTCGGTGCCCGGTGTGCGCGCCAGGACGCCGATCCCCCGACCCAGGGCCAGTGCGGCCGCGGCCACGACCACGGCCGCGCCCAGCCACCCCGCCAGCCGCCGCCCCAGGGCTGGCCGGCCCGCCCCGACGGTCCTCCCGCGGCGCGCCAGGCCCGCGTCCAGGCGCTCCGTCCAGGGCGCCAGGAAGCGCGTGGTGAGCCAGTCGACCAGGAGCGAGCGGCGCAACAGCATCAGCACGGACGAGCGCGGCGGCGTCTGGCCGGAGATCGTCTCGACCTTGAACTTGTCGGCCCAGGCGATCAGCGGGCGCCACACCAACTGGTCCAGGGCTACGATCAGCAGGATCAGCGTGGCCAGGCCGCCGAGGATGGCCCGCAGGTCGCCGGTGTTGGCCGCCTCCTGCAGGTAGCTGCCCAGGCCCGGCAGGCGGAAGGAGCGGCTGCCCAGGCTGAACATCTCGGCGGCCATCAGGAAGAACCAGCCGCCCGCCCAGGACATCATGCTGTTCCAGACCAGCCCGACCGCGGCGTAGGGCAGCTCCAGCTGGCGGAAGCGCTGCCAGGGGGAGAGGCGGTACAGGCGTGCCACCTCGCGCAGCTCCCGGGGCACGGTGAGCATGGAATTGTAGAAGGAGAAGGTCATGTTCCACGCCTGCGACGTAAACACCAGGATCACGGCGGCGATCTCCACCCCGAGGCCGGAACGGGGGAACAGCCCGGCCAGGGCGAGGACGACGGGGGGCAGGAAGGAGAGGATGGGGATCGACTGCAGGATGTCCAGGATAGGCACCAGGACGCGCTCGGCGCGCCGGTTGGTCGCCGCGATGTAGCCGTAGGCCAGCGAGAAGGCCAGCGAGAGCACGTAGGCCGCAGTCATGCGCAGCAACGAATACAGCGCGTAGAGCGGCAGGGCGGCGAAGCGCAGCGAGATCTGCGCCCCGGGCACCCGCCCGTGGCCGGCAGTGGCGAGGACCACGACAAGGGAGAAGAGCCCGAACAGTCCGGCGCCGACCGCGAGGTCAGCCGGCCAGGAGGGGTGGCCGTCCCGGCCGCGCCGCGCGGCGGGCCAGACCCCGCCCCCACGGGGCAGGGGGAGCCGGCTCTTCGGTTCGGCACCGTTCATGGCCAGCCACCTCGCTCAGGCTCCCTTCCCTTGAACTGCATGGGCGCGGGATCGCCGGGGCGGGGTCTGGGGCAACGCCGCGCCGACGCGCTCCGCGCCTCGCGCGCGGCACGATCCACCCACGGCGCAGGCCGAGCCCAGGGACGCTTCCCCGGGCAGGGCTGTCCCCGGCGGAGCCTGGCGGCGGGCCTGCGTCTGCTGGCGCGTCTCGATGGTCGGAGGGCTGGGGCGACGGGCCGGCGGGCTCTCGTACCGGGGCGTAGCGGCCCGCCTGGAGAAGACCGTCGGTATGGTAGCATGGGGCTCGGATTTAGGGAAGCGGGCCGTCCGCGGCGGCCGGACCAGGCCGGACCAGCCCGGACGGGGCCCGATGAAGGCCGGGGGAGGACCAGAGCCGCGCGGGGCGTCCCGGGGCGCTTCCCGGTGGTCCCGCCGCGGCGGTCCGCGCGG
>DAHWHV010000041.1 GCA_027335545.1 Clostridia bacterium | reverse complement strand
CCGCCGGGCGGCGGACGGGCGGGCGGCGCTGCCCCCGTGGCCCCGGAGACGGAAAGGGCGGTGGCGGTCATCAACGTCATCCTGGTCCTGATCGACACCCTGCGGCGCGACCACCTCGGCCCCTACGGCCCGACGCCCGTGCCGACCCCGGCCTTCGACCGCCTGGCCGCCATGGGGACGACCTTCGAGCGCTACTTCCTGGGGTCCTACCCCTGCATGCCGGCCCGGCATGACCTCTGGACGGGCCGCTTCGAGTTCCCCCACCGAGGGTGGGGTCCGCTCCTCCCGGGGGACCGCGACCTCCCCTCGGTCCTGTCCGCGGCCGGGGTCCGGACGATGCTGGTCACCGACCACTACCACCTCTTCCAACCCGGCGCGGGGAACTACCACTACGGCTTTGACGGTTGGGAGTTCCTGCGCGGCCAGGAGGACGACCACTGGGCAACGGCCGCGGTACCCACCCCCTGGCCGGCCGAGCGGGAACGCAAGCTCCACCGCCGCTGGGAGCGCTACTGGCGGAACACGGCGCACCGCCGCGCCGGGCTGCTGTTCCGCTCCGCGGCGGACACGTTCGCCGCCCGGACCTTCGCCGCGGCCGAGGACTGGCTGCGCGCCGAAGCCGCCCACCCGACCCCCTCCCAGCCGTTCTTCCTGCTCATCGACTGCTTCGACCCCCACGAACCCTTCGACCCCCCGGCGGAGTACCGCGGGGCGGCCGCGGCTGCGGGCATCCCCTGGCCCATCTACGGCCGCGCCGACCGTTACACCCCCGAGGAGTTGGCCGGCATCCGGGCGCTCTACGCCGGGGAGGTGGCCCTGGTCGACGCCGGGCTGGACCGCCTGCTGCGGACCTGCGAGGGGCTCGGGCGCCTGCGCGACACGGTGGTCCTGCTCACCACCGACCACGGCCACCTCTTCGGGGAGCATGGCATGATCGGCAAGCCCTCCACCGTGCACGGCGACAGCAACCTCTACCGCCCCCTGGCCCACGTGCCCCTGCTGGCCTACCACCCGGAGGGACGGGCCGGCGCCCGCTCCGCGGCGTTGGCCCAGACGGTCGACCTCTACCCCACCGTACTGGAGGCCTGCGGGGTGGGGGTGCCCGAGGTCAGCCAGGGCCGGAGCCTCTTGCCGCAGCTCCTGGAGCGTCCCGGGTCCCCCCTGCGTCCCTTCGCCTGCTACGGCAAGTTTGGCGAGGCCGTCCAGATCACCGACGGCGAGTGGGTGCTGCACCAGTGGCCGCCGACGGCCGCCAACGCCCCCCTCTACTGGTACGGGGCGGAGCCGCCGACCTTCCTGCGGCCCCGCGGCCTGGGGGCCCCCGAGCCCTGGCCCGGGCCCACCCTGGCGCGCTACGCGGTCGACTGGGAGCGTGGCCCGTGTTCGAGCGTGCTGCTGGACGCCACAGAGGCCGGGGACCGCTCGCGCGCGCAGCCGGAGGTGCTGGCCCGGCTGAGGGCCGGGTTGGCCGGGTGGCTGGCGGAGTGCGGCGCCCCCCCCGAGCAGCGGGAGCGCCTGGGACTCTGAGGGCGGTGCCAGAGGAGAACGGGAGGCCGGGGCATGCCGGGCGACCGTCCCAACATCCTGTTGATCCTCTCCCACGACACCGGGCGGCGCCTGGGGTGTTACGGGGCCGGGGTGGCCACGCCCCACCTGGACGCCCTCGCCGCCTCCGGGGTGCGCCTGCTCCGCTGCCACTGCAGCGCCCCGCAGTGTTCGCCCAGCCGGGGGTCGCTGCTGACCGGCCGCTTCCCGCACCGCCACGGGCTGATGGGGCTGGCCCACCTGGGCTGGCGGCTCGGGCCCGGCGAGCGCCCCCTGCCCCGCCTGCTTGGCGCCGCCGGCTACGACACCTTCCTGGCGGGCCTGCAGCACGCGGCGGCGGACCCCGAGCACCTGGGCTACCGCCACGTGCTGGAGACGCGGCGCGACGCGCGCTCGGTCGGGGGAGCGGTCTGCCGCTTCCTGCGCCATCGCCCCCCGGACGCCGGGCCCTTCCTGGTCGTGGCCGGGCTGCACGAGACCCACCGGCCCTTCGACGGGCCGGATTGCGTGGCCGACGACCCACGCCACGTCTCAGTGCCGGCTTACCTGCCGGACCTCGGCCCGGTGCGCGAGGACCTCGCCGCCTTCGGCGGCGCCGTGCGCGCGGCGGACGCGGGGGTCGGCAAGATGCTGCGCGCCCTGGACGCCTCGGGCCTGGCCGCCCACACGCTCGTGGTCTTCACGACCGACCACGGGGTGGCCTTCCCCCGGGCCAAGGGGATGTGCTATGACGCGGGCCTGGAGACGGCCATGCTCCTGCGCTGGCCGGGGCGGATCGCCGCGGGCACCGTCTGCGGCCAGCTCCTCTCCAATGTCGACCTGCTGCCCACCCTGCTGGAGGCGGCCGGGGCGCCCCCGCCCCCGGGGATCGACGGGCAGAGCTTCCTACCGACCCTCCTGTCCCGACGCTGCTCCCCCAAGGAGCCCATCTTCTTCGAGTCCACCTGGCACGACCGCTACAACCCGATCCGCGGCATCCGCACCGACCGCCACAAGTACCTCCTGAACTTCGACCCCGAGTCCCCCCTGGTCTACCTCCCGGGCGACGTCTACCGCTCGCCCTCCGGCCTGGTGACGCGCGAGCACCACTGCGCCCGTCCCCGGCCCGCCGAAGAGCTGTACGACCTCGATACCGACCCGGCCGAACAGCACAACCTGGCCACGGATCCGGCGGCGGCGGCCACCGTCGCCGAGTTGCGCGCCGCGCTGGACGGCTGGATGCAGCGCACGGCCGACCCGCTGCTGCAGGGGCCCGTGGTCCCGCCGCGCGCCCAGGCGGAACGCCTGGTGGCCGCGGCCGAGGGGGATCGCCTCACGGGCCCGCTGACCGCGACCGAGCGCGCCCTCATCGCCGCGGCCCTGCGCTGACGGGGCGGGGGTGCCATCGCGCCCCTGCCGCTGCAAGCCCCGGCGTGTCCAGGGCCACCCGCGGACGCACCCGGCGTCGCCCACCCGCTGAGCCCTCAGAGCGACCACCACCCACCCGATAGCCTTCGCCCTATGGGGCGCCACCCCGGGAGGGATGCCTCCCCTTGCGCCGAAGAGTCCACCCGTACAGGTGTCACACCCAGCGCCAAGGGGTGCCCCGCAGTCCCCTGCCCCTGGCGGCGGTGGCCTCTGGGCCGCTGCGCACAGCCGCAGGCCGCCCACAGGCCACAGGGCGGCGGACCACGAGGAACGCGGGCCAAGGCATCCAAACGGGGAGGCGTTGGCGGGCATGCCGGTGCCGAGTTGGTTCCGGAATCGCGGGGCCCCCGGACGCGCGGGCGGCCGCCGCGGGGAGTCCCCCGGAGGGGCGGCGGGGCCAGGCCCGGCGCCGGGGCCTGCGGCGGGTCTGCCCACCGGGGACGGC